>CAMAQN010000029.1 GCA_945860535.1 Auritidibacter sp. Marseille-P8566 | reverse complement strand
CTAAACCAAAACTTCTATGGCGACCGATTGATTCTGGAGCCAGCCGCGGGTCAACTCTTTGGTTCTCACAACTTCGAGCACGTTCAAATCCTTAAGGGCGCAGTCGCGACCTCAACCATAGAAGGTGCTACCGAGTCGATGGACGCTGAGGTGGCCAAAGTTGTTGAGTTGGTGCTGAATCACGCTCGTTGGACCCCCGAGCAATCGCTGTGTGTAGTTACTGCATCGGCGTCCCACGCCGACCGAATTGAGCAGTCGGTCGCATTGGCTTTGAAGGATCAGGCAAACCTTGCAGAATTCTTTGACGCCCATGGTCGCGAAAGGTTCCAGGTTGCCACCATGAGCCAGTTCACCCACCAACTGGCAGATCGCGTGATCTTCTCGGTCGGTTTTGGCAGAACTCCAGAGGGTCGCATTTCCGGAACGCTTGGGGACTTCAATTCAGAATTTGCTTCCCACTGGATGGTGAACACGATTGTGTCTGCAAGAAAGCGACTGACCGTTGTATCTTGCTATAACTTCGAAGACTTTGCTGCCGGAAAGCTGCCGGATAATCAGCGTTGGCTAAAAGACCTAATAGCCCCAAGCTTCCTAAGCGATATTCGAAGTGGTGAGCCGGACCCACTTTTGGCAGATCTCGCCAGAAGATTGGAAAAAATTGGGTGCAACGTCGCACTGAACTTTGGAGACCGGATTGGACTTGCGGTTTCACTGGGCAATAAGGCAGCTGTGGTGGATGCTGACTGGGCGCTCAAGGGAGAGAACTGGGACGAAAAGCTTTGGCTGAGGCCAGGACTATTGCGTGCGATGGGCTGGACTTACATCCGCGTCCATGCGCTGGAGATTTTTGCCCAACCGCAAGAGGTTGCCAATCGAATCGCCAAGCAGCTAGGTCTTGATCTTGAGCGCAAGGCTCAACCACTTTTTGAAGACAAGGCTTTTGAGGACACCGGTCGAGCCTGGGGCGACCCTGATGACAATAACGACAATCGTCTAAACGACGAGCGCCCACCGCACTGGGGTTAGTCGCTACTTGGGCTAGAAGGCTGGGAGTCGGTTCGGTAAAAACCAGAACCCTTGAAGCTAACTCCAGGAGTGCTAAATTGCTTGCGCAGTTCACCCTTGCACTTTGGGCAGCTGGTCAAAGCAGCATCTGAGAAAGACTGTTGAATCTCAAACGCATGTTCACACTCTTTGCAGACGTATGAATAAGTTGGCATGTTTCCTCCGTGAAGATTTTAACCGATTGCGGATGCGCGAAAGTGGTGGATTGCTGTTGGCGTAACAGCACCGGTCACCCAAACATCGTGTTCTTCTGCTGGAACGGTCGGCAAAACCTCTGAGTCAAACACCACCGCGTAACGCGGGATACCGGTGACCGAGTGCAGCGCTCGATCGTAGAAGCCTTTGCCTTTGCCGAGTCTGTTACCTACTAAGTCCACAGCCAAGGCCGGAATCAGTATTAGTTCACACTCGGAAATCTCTTGAGCATCGCCCTGCGGCTCCAAAATGCCATGGCTGCCCGACTCCAATTCGCCAGTTGCAAATACCAATTCTTTGCCTGAGATTCTTGGCAACAGCAAGGTCTTGCCCATGGCCACCACCCAGTTATTGAACTCCGCTACATCGGGCTCATTTGCAAGTGGCTGATAGCTCGCTACAACGTTGGCATTGAGCTCTAGGGCCAGACGCACCAGGTTGGCAGCAAGTCCCTCTGAGGACTGAGGTCGAGCCGCCAGGCAGCGCTGTCTGATCTCAGATTTGCTCTCAGGGGATTCCATAGAGGTAATCTTGCCAGCGTGAACCCATTTCGCCCAATCGCCCACGGAGCAATTGCGCTGCGCCTAGTCGGACGAAGAGATTACTGGCGCTTGCAGCACCTTTTGACCCAAGACCGCGATTGGCTAGAACCATGGGAGGCAACCGCACCTGGGCTTAGAACCATAGTGAATGCCCGCTGGATGATTTCCAGCCTGAGAGCGCAGGCCAAACGTGGAACCGGATATGGGTTTGTGATTCTCAAAGATGGTTTGGTCGTCGGTCAACTCAATGTTGCCAATGTTCAGCACGGTTCAGTTTCTTCGGCAACCATCGGTTACTGGATCGCAAAATCCACCGCCGGGCAAAACATCATGCCAACTGCCGTCGCACTAGCGATTGATTTTTTGATGGATGACATTGGCCTGCATCGAGTAGAAATCGATATCCGGCCCGAGAACCTAGCAAGCCTTCGGGTGGTCGAAAAATTAGGTTTGAGGCAAGAGGGACTAAAAGAACGTTTTATCCACATCGATGGCGCATGGCGTGATCACAAGATTTTTGCCATCACCTCGGAGGAAAGAATTGGCTCGATGTTGAACCGACTGGCGAACACGCGCGCTGAATAACGCCTTTTAGGAACGCCTACGCATATCTTGAAGATATGGAAAATTCGGTGGGCTTGGGCGGAATCACTTTGGTGGTTGCGGCCATTGTCTGGCTGGCGATTTTTGTCCCAGGATTTTCTAAGCGATCTGAACTCAAAGCTAACTCGAGCATCGTAAAGCGGGACGTAAAAGTTGCCCAGGCCAAGTTGCCGATGACATCGGATGAGAAGCTAAATCGCCTAGTCAACACCCAAAGATTTTTCTCAGTGTTATTTGCGATGTTCCTTATCGGCAGTATCTCTGCGGCCATAGCGGCAACAACAAATGCCGGCTGGTGGGCGCTTTCTGCAGCGATTGGAATTCTTGCGCTTTTGAGCATCTTGGTTTCAAGGGCGGCTTCGGTTCAGGCCGCATCTATCGCTTCTAAACTTCACCGCACTCGCCAAGAGGTCCGAAAGAAAGCCTCTGCAAAGCGACCGCTTATTGAAAATCGCGATTGGGCACCAAACCCAATTCCTGCCCCGCTGAACCAACCAAAAGTTGGAGAGCTAGTAAACAACCTGGCAGATGTAGTTGAGATTCAACGCCCTGCAAATATTTTGCAAAGTAAAGAATTAGACGCGATACTCGCAAGACGCCGCGCAATCTAATTCTGGCGTTAAGCTAAAACGCAGTTATCCCTCAAACAAAGACAAATGGAGCGCGTAAAAACAATGGGACTATTAGACGACGTAAAGAGATTTTTTCAAAAGACTTCTGCGGTAACCGTAAAGGAAGCTGGCATTCTTGCAGACGAGGCCGGTAAGGCCGCGAACAAGGCAGCTGACGATGCACGTAAGGCCGGCACTAAGTTTGCTGCTGAGGCTCTATCAGAGGTAGAGAAGGCAGCCAAGGCTGTTGCAAAGGGTGCTTCTGCTGCAAAGAAGAAGACCACCACTGCAGCTAAGAAGCCAGCGGCTAGAAAGCCTGTAGCTAAGAAGCCTGTTGCTGCAAAGACCACCACTGCAGCTAAGAAGCCAGCTGCCAAGCCAGCTACTGCAAAGACCACCACTGCAGCAAAGAAGCCTGCTGCAAAGAAGCCAGCGGCTAGAAAGCCTGCAGCTAAGTAATTAGTTCAGAACGTATCCCACCGATTCGGTGAGGGTCGGGTGTTTGAAAACAAACCCCGTCTTCTCGAGTCGGTGGGATTTCATTTTCTGTGAGCAGAGCAAAAGTTCATCGGCTGCTTTGCCAATCAACAGCCTCATGGCAAATGCCGGAACTTTGATCAGCGTAGGTCGGTGAAGTTGACGCCCCAGCTCCTTGATGATCTGCTCGCAAGTCGCAGGTTCAGGAGCAGTCAAGTTGTAAGCACCTGATGCGGTTTCGTTTTCGATGAGGTGAATGATGGCCCGGGCCTCGTCTTCAAGTGAGATCCAAGCCCACCACTGCCGACCTGAGCCAAGTGCTCCTCCAATGCCGAGTTTGATCAGCGGCAAGAGTTTTCCCAGGGCACCGAGCTTCTTACTCATAACCATGGTTGTTCTGACCAACACAACACGGGTCCTCGCCAGCTTGGCTGACTCTTCCCACTGGTAGGCGAGATCGGCTAGAAATCCCTCGCCCTTAGGAGATGACTCGTCCAACCATTGATTCCCTTGGTCACCGTAGATTCCAGATGCTGATCCCGATATCAAAACCTGTGGTGGATTAGGGCAGGCATTAATTGCATCCACAAGGGTTTTGGTGGAGTCGAGCCGGGAAGCAATCAATTCTTTTTCATACTTTTTGGTCCAGGGGATTTTCCCTGTGGTCGCGCCTGCCAGGTTGATAACCGCATCGATATCTGACAGAGCAGCTGGCTCAAGCGCAGTCAGTCCAGGGCTCCAGGAAAGCTCTTCGACAGAACGGGCTGGACGTCGCACCAGTCTCACAACTTGGTGACCTTGGGCCTTTAGTTGCAGGTTTAATTCGGTGCCAATTAGGCCGGATGCTCCAGAAATCAGGACTTTCACTGAACTACCTCGCAATCTCGTATAAATACTTACAATTGGTCTCGGATGATTATTCCGCTCTTGCGGAATTGGAATGGGAATAATGCAGGTAGAGCTCTGGGTCTGGGCAGTTACGATCGGCGTTCTAGGCGTTATTTTGGTAACGGACTTTGTTGTCCAACTTCGCCGCCCTCACGAGCCAACCTTCCGCGAGTCTGCAATTCAGGTGAGCGTCTACATCACGTTAGCCCTGCTGTTTACCTTCGTTGTCGGTGGTGCTTGGGGTCCGCAGTACGCGGCCGAATACATCGCCGGCTGGGTAACCGAATACAGCTTGTCGGTGGACAACATCTTCGTCTTTTTGATCATCTTCACTCAGTTTGCGGTGCCAAAGCGCCTGCGTAGCCAGGTGCTACTGATTGGTATCGCGATTGCGCTGATTCTGCGCTTCATCTTTATCATTCTTGGTGCTGCGTTTATCGAGCGCTTTAGCTGGGCGTTCTACGTCTTTGGCGCTTTCTTGATCTTTACCGCCATCAAGCTGGTCCTCGAAACCTTCCACAAGGGCGAAAAAGACAACAGCGAACCCGGTGGAATGACCAAGTTTGTTTCTAAGTTCATTCCAACTACCACCGAGTATCACGACGACAAGTACCGCATCAAGCAAAATGGCAAGTGGGTATACACCCCGCTTTTATTGGTCATGATCTCAATTGGATTTACCGACATCTTGTTTGCACTTGATTCGATCCCGGCCGTGTATGGACTTACCAATGAGCCATACATCGTGTTTGTGGCAAACGCCTTTGCACTTTTGGGACTGCGTCAGCTCTACTTCTTGCTCGGCGGGCTTATGGAGCGCTTGAAGTACCTGTCAATCGGTCTAAGCATCATCTTGGCTTGGATTGGTGTGAAGTTGGTTGTGCACGCGCTTCACAAGAACGAGCTGCCATTTATCAACGGAGGCAAGCACGTTGAGATCATTCCTGAGATTTCCACCGAGCTATCGCTCGCGGTCATCATCATCACCCTGGTGATCACAACCATTTGGTCGCTTGCCGTAACGGGCAAAAACTCTAAGAAGAAGTCCTAGCGGTAGTTCTTTGTGCCTCTAGTGATCAAAAGCGATGCGATCAGCGTGAAAACGCTGAAGACCACTGAAACCAGTAGCGCGGCTATTGGGTCGACGATATCAATCGCAATGCCTGCTAGAGCGCTTCCGGCGGAGAATCCAACCAGCTGACCCGCGGTAGTCCAACCGTAAGCCTCAACGGTCTCGCTCCCAGAGGTGCCAGTGGCAATCATTAGCGAAAGCGTCCCAAGCACAGGTGCCACCCCAAGTCCGGCGATAAACAGGCTAACTGCTGCCCAGACTGGATTTTCCGGTGCAATCAAAAAGGCTGAATAACCAACCAGGGAAATAACTATGAACACGGTAAGTGCGTGTGGACCTTTAAACCTTGGAGCAATTAGCAAACCACCAAAGATCGAACCCAGTGAGAAGACCGCAAACATCAAGCCAGCCAGAGTCTTGCCAAATAACGCTACCGACCCAACCTCGACACCAGCAAAGGAGCCGACAAACAACAGTCCCAGCACTGTCACAGCGGCAACCCTTGGGTTTCGCAGTGCTTTACCGAGGGCATTCGTATTCTTTGGGATCTTGACCGAGCCAACGGACTTATTCAGCAGGAACCAGATGGTGCCGAACACTTGAATCAAAGCGACTGTGATGAGCATAGGTATATTGCCAAAACTAGCCGCTACTAAAGTTGCCACCAAAGGTCCAAGCACCCAAATGATCTCTTGGGAGGTGGCATCCAGTGAATACAGTGCCGGCATGAGCTTCTTGGGTGTCACCTGCGGGTAAATTGACCTGGCCGCTGGCTGAATCGGTGGTGATGAAAAGCCCACTAGAAACGAAAGCGCTACCAACCAAATTGCTTCCGGCGGAACAAACGCCAAGCTAATCAGCGCAGCGACCGAGATAGATGTGCTGATGATAATGACTCTTCGCATTCCAAAATCTGCCATCCACCTTGCCAACAGCGGGCCGGAGATGCTTGCGCCAATGGTCTCAGCGCCCAGGGCAATTCCAGCAATTGCGTAGGAGCCGGTGATGGCTTGAATGTGGATTACAAATGCGATGCTGAGCATGCCGAAAGGGAAACGTGCAAATAGCTGCGAGATCAAAACCGCAATTGCCTCAGGAGCCGCTTTTAGCGCGGAAAGACCCAGAGCCACTTAATCACCTAAATCCAAGAGGGCAGCCACATTTGTATTCGCCAGTACCAGTAGGGGACCGGCAATCCCATCCAGAGGGATGCGAAGAATGCTGCCAGCACCAAAGTTACCACTACGAAGAGAGTTATCGCCCATTCGCGTTCCGCGGCCCTTCTCAGCACCACGCCTTTACGCCAGAAACTGTGCAGGGCGTAGGTCAATGCCAATAGCAAGAACGGCGTGAAGACCACCGCGTAGAACTGGAAGGTGGTTCGACTCAGATAGATAAGCCAAGGAGCCCAGCCAGCGAGGAAAGCGATGAAGATTGCTCCCAAAGCAATATCCGCTTGTCTCACAAAGCGCACGCCCACCCAAATCACGGCCAGCACCGCAGTGAGCCAAATCAATGGGTGTGGCAATGGTGTGATGGCGATGCTGCAGCTTTCTAGCAGGCCGCAACTCTCCCCCGTGAAGCTATCGAAGTAGAAGGCGGTGGGGCGAATATTCAATAGCCACTGCAGTGCATTCGCAGCATATGGGTGCTCGGCACTCAGGCCGGTGTGAAAGCTGTAGGCATTGGTGTGGTAATCCCATAGCGCGATAAGCCAGTTTTCACTTACCTCTCGGCCCCAGCCGCCTTGGCTCAAAATCCAGCCGGACCAACTAGCGATATAAGTGGCTATAGCTATAACCAGCATGGAAACTGCATTGAGAGCGGCTTGCAATACCGCCGGCATTACCTTGAGTCCCAGGCGATGCCTTGAAATCCAGTCAGCGATAAAGCTGTAGAGCCCAAAAGCGGCGAGGAAGTAAAGCCCAGACCATTTCACCGAGCAAGCCACTCCCAGCGTCAGTGCCATTGCCCAAAGCCAAGGTCGTGGAGAAAGAACAAAGTCCCGCTTCATTAGCGCGGCTTGATTCAATCTTCGAGAGAACCCTGCCCGGTCTCGAAGTAAGAAATAGAAAGCCAGTAGGACGAAAAACGCCAAGATTCCATCGAGGATTGAAGTCCTTGACATCACAATCGATTGACCCTCGATAGCTAAGAACAATCCTGCAAGAGCGGCAAAGACTCGATTGCCGATCAATAGCCTTGCCGCAGCGATAATCAATGGAATCGCGAGGGTGCCTAGCAAGGCAACTGAGAATCTCCAGCCAAAACTCGAATCTGCTCCAAATAGCTGCATGCCCAGCCAAATGATCCATTTACCCACCGGCGGGTGAACGACATAAGCACCATCTTGCAGATAGCCGGATACATCGCCAGATTCAAAGGCGGCATTCGCGCCATCTGGCCACTGCTTCTCGTGCCCAAAAAGACCGAGGGTGTAAGCGTCTTTGACGTAGTAGGTCTCATCGAAAACCAAAAGCTGCGGGTTTGCCAGGTTTCCAAATCTCAGCAACGCCCCCAGCGCGGTAATCAGCAGGGTGCTGATCGGATAACACCAACGGCTAGCAGCTGCACGTTTGGTTAAGGTAAGCAGCCCGTAAATCACCCTTAGATGCTAGTTTGCTTAGCGTGTTGATTCTTGCTGCCACCCCAATCGGTAATCTCTCCGACGCATCCCAGCGTCTGAGGGATGCGCTGACAACCAGCGAACACATTGCAGCCGAGGACACCAGAACCCTCAAGCAGTTGGCCTCCGGACTTGGAATCAGGCTGCACGCCAGGCTCTACAGCCTTCACGAACACAGTGACCTTGAGCGAACTGCGCTTTTGGTTGAGGTTGCCAGAGATCACGATCTATTGGTGGTCTCTGATGCCGGAATGCCTACGATTTCTGACCCCGGCTACCAATTGGTTCGCGATTGCGCTCAGGCCGGAATCGAGATCATCGCAATCCCGGGACCATCTGCAGTTATCTCGGCGCTCGCTGTCTCCGGGTTGCCAACCGACCGATTTAGCTTCGAGGGATTTCTTCCTAGAAAGCAAGGCGAGCGCGTCAGGGTTTTTACCAGCCTCAAAGATGAAGCTCGGACGATGGTGTTTTTTGAAGCACCGCATCGAATTCACGAGTCACTAGTGGATGCGGCATCGGCGTTTGGGGAAGAGCGTCTCGGAACAGTTTCACGAGAGCTCACAAAGAAGTTTGAGCACACCGAGCGCGGCACTCTCGCCGATCTAATTGCCTGGGCTGCCGGTTCTCCCAAGGGTGAAATGGTTTTGATAATCGCCGGCGCTGCTCCAAAAACCTTCGACATTGCAGATCTTGGATTGAAAGCCTTGGCTCTAGCAGCCTCCGGAATGGGCCTAAAGCAGGCTTGCGCGGACCTTGCAGAAGCTAGCGGTGCGTCAAAGAGCGCAATTTACGCTGAAGCGCTTTTGCACAAACCCTAAGATATCAAGGGTGTCCAAGTCCTTTTATGTAACCACCCCCATTTTCTACGTGAACGATGCCCCTCACATTGGCCACGCCTACACCGAGGTGGCCTCGGATGTGCTGACCAGATGGCACCGCTCCAGAGGTGAGAACTCATTCCTGCTCACCGGAACCGATGAGCACGGTGAGAAGGTTTTGCGCACGGCACTGGGAAACAACACCGACCCGAAGAGCTGGACTGACAAGTTGGTGACAGAGTCTTGGTTGCCACTTTTGGAAACCATCGACATAGACAATCAAGACTTCATTAGAACTACCGAGCCTCGCCACGAGAAGGCAGTGCAGCTGTTCCTGCAAAAGCTTTATGACACCGGCTTTATCTACCAGGGTTCATTCCAGGGCAATTACTGCGTTGGCTGCGAAGAATATAAAAACGAATCAGATTTGATTGATGGCACTGGAGATTTCTCAGACCAAAAAGTCTGTGCCATTCACTCCAAGCCAGTAGAACAACTAAACGAGACCAACTACTTTTTCAAGCTAAGTGAATTCCAAGACCGACTGCTGGCTCACTACGAGGCAAACCCAACTTTTATTCAGCCAGAAAGTGCTAAGAACGAGGTTGTCTCGTTTGTGCGCTCAGGACTTAGCGACCTTTCGATTTCAAGATCCAAGGAAAGATTTGACTGGGGAATTGATATTCCTTGGGACGACCAGCACATCACCTACGTTTGGTTCGATGCGCTTTTGAACTACATCACAGCCATTGGTTACGGCTCTGACGAGGACAAGCTCAACTCGCTCTGGCCAGCCGATGTCCAGGTGGTTGGAAAAGACATTCTTCGCTTCCACGCGGTTGTCTGGCCGGCAATGCTGATGGCTGCGGGTCTTCCGCCAGCCAAGCAGGTCTTTGGCCACGGTTGGCTTTTGGTCGGCGGCGAGAAAATGTCAAAGTCCAAACTCACCGGCATCGCGCCGACTCAAATTACCGACATCTTTGGCTCCGATGCCTTCCGCTACTACTTCATGAAGGCAATTGGCTTTGGTTCTGACGGTTCGTTCAGCTGGGAAGACCTAAGTGCTCGATACAACTCGGAGCTCGCAAATGGTTTTGGAAACCTTGCCTCGCGAGTAATCGCGATGATCAATAAGTACTCCGACTCAGTTGTGCCTGCACCAAGCGAATACCAAGAAGCGGACCTAGCCATTCAAAAGGTGGCCAAGGAAGCAGTCGATGGCGCAAATGCGGCTATCGACAAGGTCGCTATTCACGAGGCGATTGCCCAGGTCTGGACTTTGGTTGATGAGCTAAACAACTACATCACTGTTCAAGCTCCCTGGGTATTAGCAAAAGACGAAGCTGATCGCGATCGTCTGGCAACAGTGCTTTACACAACCGCCGAGGGTCTTCGCCTACTGGCGGTATTGCTAAACCCCATTGTCCCTAAGGCTGCCCAAAAGCTTTGGGTTTCGATTGGCACCAGCCTTGGTGAGCTTTCCCAGCAGCGGATTCAACAGGCGACTTGGGGATTGCTTCCAGCCGGCACCAAGCTAGGTGAGCTAGAGGTATTGTTCCCTCGCGTAGAGGAACAATGAGCGAACCGATTCGCACCAGAAACTCCTATGACGGTTTAGATAACCGTCCGGTTCACTACCCCGACTTACCGGCACCACTTGAGGTTGGCACCTACGACAACCACACCCACCTAGAGATTGCCGACGGCGAGCACCCAATGTCAGTCGCCGAGCACCTAGAGCTGATGCGCCAGGTAAACATGCTGGGCGCAGTTCAGGTCGGTGTCACTCTTGAAAGTTCGATTTGGTCGGCCGATGTTGCAAAGTCAGAACCAATGCTTTTGGCAGCAGTTGCGCTTCACCCAAATGAAGCTCCGCTTTACCAAACTCGCAAAGAATTAGATGACGCCATTGCCGGTATCGCAAAGCTGGCAAAGCTTCCTAGAGTCCGCGCAGTTGGTGAAACCGGCCTAGATTTTTTTAGAACCCAGGGCGATGCAGAACTTGCGGCCCAGGCCTACTCATTCGAGCAGCACATTGCGATTGCCAAAGAGAACGATCTTGCGCTAATGATTCACGACCGCGAAGCGCACGCCGAGGTAGTAGAAACCCTAAAGCGAGTTGGAGCACCAGAGCGCACCGTGTTCCACTGCTATTCGGGCGATCTTGAGCTTGCTGAAATTTGCCAGCAAAACGGCTGGTATCTATCTTTCGCCGGCAATGTCACCTTCAAGAAGAATCAGCACCTAAGGGATTCGTTGCTAGCCGTTTCACCTGAGCTACTGCTTATTGAAACCGATGCACCATTTTTGACCCCGGAGCCAATGCGCGG
>CAMAQN010000028.1 GCA_945860535.1 Auritidibacter sp. Marseille-P8566 | reverse complement strand
AAGACGCGCTCCACCAAACCAGGCTTGATTGGGTCGTTGATATACATGTGGGCCATCGAGCTTGATGCTCGGCGCATTGGCCGACCATATTCCCCAAGCTTTTGAAGTGCTGAGGCCAGACCCTCCGGGAAGCGGGTGATCTGCACTCCGGTGGCATCCGCCAGGTACTCGCGCTGCCTTGAAACAGCTGCGGAGACCAGTGGGCCGATCAGTGCGGCGATAATCCAGCCGACCACGCCGACCAAGATCAACACGATTTGCAACTGACCCGCATCTCGGTTTCTGCTCGCCCCCGAGAACCAAGCCATGCGAATCGCAAAGTCAGCCAGAATGCCGACCGCGGAAACCAAACCAAAAACAATTGTGGAAACCCTGATGTCGTAGTTTTTTACGTGTCCAAGCTCGTGGGCCATTACGCCCTCGAGCTCTCGATCGTTCATTATGTCCATCAACCCGGTGGTTGCGGCAACAATCGCATTCTTTGGATCACGGCCGGTGGCAAAGGCATTTGGGGCCGGATCGTTGATGATGTAGACCTTCGGCATTGGCATGCCCTGCGATATCGAAAGATTCTCGACCACTCGCCAAAGCCTTGGATTGTCAGATTTCTGTATTTGATGGGCACCGCTCATCGCTATTGCTAGCGAGCTTGCGGCGAAGTACTGAAACAGCGCGTAGCCGAAGACAAAGGCAATTATCCAAAGAGCGCTTGATCCATTGCCGCTTGCGGTTCCCCACCAAAAGGCAAGGCCTCCCAAAAGCAGCACAAAGCCACCGACGATAAAAACCGTATTGCGCTTATTCGCGGCTATTGCCGAATACAAAGTGGCCTCTTAGAACTTGACCGTAGGAGGCTCTTGAATCGCAGCAGGATTCTCAACCTCAAAGAATTCACGAGAGGTAAAGCCAAGGGAACGGGCAAAGGCGTTGGTAGGGAACTGCTGAATCTTGGTGTTTAGCTCGCGCACTCCACCGTTGAAGAAGCGGCGGGCAGCCATGATCTTGTCCTCGGTATCAGTAAGTTCGCGCTGCAACTCCAAGAAGTTAACCGATGCAACCAACTGAGGGTAAGCCTCAGAAACTGCAAACAGGCTCTTTAGAGCTCCCTGAAACTCGCCTTCGGCTTTAGCCGCCTGGGCTGGATGGGATAGGGCTTCTGGGGAGACGGTGGCAGCGCGAGCGCGAGTTACCGCATCAAAAACTTCACGCTCGTGCGTGGCATAGCCACGAACGGTTTCAATCAAGTTTGGAATCAGGTCAGCTCGGCGCTTCAGCTGGATGGTGATATCGCTCCAGGCTTCATCGACTCGAACCTTGAGGGTTACTAGGCCGTTGTAGGTTGCCCATAGCCAAAGACCTGCTACGACTACCAGCCCGAGAATGATCCAAATTGCAATGTCCACGAATACTCCTTGATTGAGACCTCTCTAGAGTATGCGAGATTTCTGGAAATTTGCTGTCAAGTGCCCCGAGTGGGACTCGAACCCACACTGTGACGATTTTAAGTCGTCTGCCTCTGCCATTGGGCTATCGGGGCAAAACTAAAGGCCCAGTTTCCTGGGCCTTTGGTTAGGTAAGTATCTACTTACCCGGACGGGCTGCCCAGGTTGAGAAGAATAATCGCGGCGAGCGGACCTGCTCGAGCGAAACTAGATCGCGGCCCAGAATCAGGTTCCAGAACCAGCCGGAGACCACGCGAATCTTGCGCTCCAAGGTTGGCATGGCCAATCCGTGGTAACCGCGGTGGAAAATCCAAGCCACGAAACCGACGAGCCCAAGCTTTCCGGACTGGAATGCTCCAACGCCCATACCCAAACCTGCAACCGCACCGAGGTTACTGTGGCGGTACTCGCGAGGCTCTTCGCCGCGGATAGTTGCAACCAAGTTCTTGGCAAGCAATTTCGCCTGGCGAACGGCGTTCTGAGCGTTTGGAACACAGTAGCCACCGACGCCACCTCCGGATAGATCCGGCACTGCAGAAACGTCGCCGGCGGTCCAAGCGTGACCGATTGGATTGTCTCCATCAACGATCTGCAGCTTGGCATTTGCAGTGATGCGAAGGCGGGCATCAAGCGGGAAGGTGGTGTTCTTAGCTACCGGAGCAGCTGCAACACCGGCGGTCCAGATGACTAGGTCAGACTCAAAGATCTCACCGGTAGATAGCTTTATTACGCCATCCTCGGCAGACTCAAGCTGAGTGTTTAGGTGAATCTTCGCGGCACGCTTTTCTAGGTTCGCGATTACCCGCTCGCCCGTGGCAAGCGAAACCTCAGGCATGATTCGACCCATTGCCTCGATCAGGTGGAACTTAATCTCATCGAAATCGATCTGTGGGTAGTAGCGAAGCAAGTAGGTGGCTGCGCTGCGGAGTTCTGCGAAGGTCTCGATACCGGCAAAGCCGCCGCCGACCACAACAGTGGTCAATAGTCGCTGACGCAACTTGGAGCTCTTTGGAAGGGCTGCTGCGCGCTCAAAGTTTCCAATCAAGCGGTTGCGAACCTCGACGGCCTCTTCGATGGTCTTCATTCCGATTGCGTTCTCGGCAACGCCCTTGATGGGGAAAGTTCTAGTTACTGCACCCGCGGTCATGACGATGTGGTCGTAATCCAGATTCACTGGCTTGCCACCTTCGATGTCGATGGTTGCCTTGCGGGTCTTGTGGTTCACCTTGCTCAGCTTGCCTGAGACCAGGTTGGTATTTTTTAGGTGCTGGCGGTGAGACACCACAACATGGCGCGCCTCGATGGAACCGGCTGCAACCTCAGGAAGGAATGGCTGGTAAGTCATGTATGGCAGTGGGTCAACCAAGGTAACTTCGGCTTCGCCGGCCCTCAGCAGCTTCTCAAGTCGCCAAGCGGTGTAGAAACCGGCATAGCCACCTCCGATAATCAAGATACGCTGCTTTGGCTTTGGGTTGAGAATTTCATGAGCCACCTGAGGTGGAGTCACGGACCTAGTTATCGCTGCTGTCATGTTGCGGCTTACCTTTAGTTTTCTTCAAGGCCCCAGACTTACCCGTACGCTTGCGACGCAGAACAATCCAGAGCAACGGTGCAAGGGGTGCTAACAGCCAATAGAGTATCGGATTCAGCCACGGTTCAGAGATAGATTGTCCAACTGGCTCAGTGATTTCTTCGCTGGCAGTGCTCTCATCCACCGGTATTGGCTCTGGTTCGCTTGGGGCAACCAGTTCAGAGCGGTCCTCATCGGCTTCCGAGCGGTATTGAGTAATCCAATTTTGCAACGATCCGAGCGGGTTTTCGTCGGCGGTGGCCTTGGACGCAAGCGCTGCGACCGGGTTGATAACTCCGTGACCGTAGTTTGCGTCGTAGCCAGGTAATCCCAGATCGGTTGCCGAGGTCAAAAGTCTATTGATTAGGTCATTTGCGCTGGCCATTGGATCAGCCTGCTTCATCAGAGCGAGCAGCCCGGAAACCAGTGGCGCTGCCGCTGATGAGCCGTCCCAGATCCGATAGCCCTCGCCAGGATAGGCGCCCAGCAGGTCCTCAGCAGGAGCTGAGATGGCAACCCCAAGACCGGCTGTCGAAGCTTCGGCTGGTTCTTGATTCTTGGTTACTCCTCCGACTGAAACCACACCTGGAATAGTTGCTGGGGCGGATGGTCTTGAGGATTGATCCGTTCGATTTCCAGCGGCAGCAACCACCAAAACATCATTCTCGAAGGCATAGCTAAATGCCTCATCCCAGCTGCGCGGCCAGGTTTGCGAGTTTCTGGTCAGCGAGAGGTTGATGATGTCTGCATCGTGATCCACCGCCCACCTAACCGCCTGGGCAATCTGGTCGTCGGTATTTGAACCCGGAACACCTAGGCCAATTGAAATAGCAAGCAAGTTTGCTTTTGGGGCTACGCCGATTACTCCCGAGCCAGTGCTGCCCTGGCCCGCAATCAGCGATGCCACCATGGTGCCGTGGAAGGATGAGCTGCCCACCCCGGATGTGCCATTTGGCACCCCGACAGTTGAGAAGTCAACGCCGTCTAAGACAGTGCCCTGTAAATCTGGGTGGGAAGAATCGATTCCGGTGTCGATAACTGCAATGGTTACGCCAGCTCCGTCTAGCTGAGTTTGGTCAAAACCGTAGCTTTGAATCCACCAGTTATCAGCCATGGTTGCAGGTGCCAGCAGAAGACCCAGAACCAATAGCGCTATACGCACCGGCACACCTCAGGAGACCATTCCAAAGCCTTTAGAGCCAAGTCGCCAATTGGATTTACACCCTCGCCTTTGGCTAGCGAATGACCGATAAGTGCGTGCAGACACTTGACCCTGGTTGGCATCCCGCCGGCTGAAAAATCTGCTATTTCCTCAACGACTTCAATGGCTTCCCGCTCAGCCAAATACTGCGAATGAGCTGCCGAGTACGCTACTGAAATCTCGCTGTCGGTTTGCAAGAGATCCTGCAGTTCAACCATGTAGCCAGAGGCCTCGAGGGTTGAAACCGCAGCGGTGGCTGCCGGTTGAGTGAGGTAGTAAAGCGTTGGAAATGGCGTGCCGTTGTCAAGCCGAGGCTTGGTCTTCACTACCAGTGGTCGACCACAAACACACCTTGAGGCAATCGCCAGGATATCCCTTGCTGGTCTGCCGAGTTGCCTGGTTACCTCAACAATGTCCTCTTGAGTGACGGGAGTCTCAGGCATTATTTTTCCTTGGGTTTATCAAGAGCTGCCTTGAGCCCAGATTCGATAAGTGCATCCACCCAGTTTTCATTTGCGGCAGCAACTTCCAAAGAAATTTCATCGGCATTGCGCTTGGCTGCAAGCAGTGCCCCAACGGTTCCTGAGGTGTCGGTGAAATCAAGTCCCTCGGTGTCCATCACAAGGTAGGAAACCTCACCCGGGAGCACGTAGTAAAGCCGGTCTCGCGCTTGAGAACGAATGTAAACCGGGTCTTGCCAACGATCACGCTCGGCTTGCATGTCCTCAACATCCTGTTCGGCTTGCTGAATGCTCAACTCCATCTCGGCGATCTGTCGGCGCTGATTCAAAAAGGCCTGAACGTCAGAGGAGATTAGAAAGGTGCCGGCGACAATTACGAGGATGATGCTCACGGTGACGCTATTGAGCTTGACCGCGCGCAGCATCAACTTGCCCTGCGAAAGGGAAACTGGAACTTTTGCGTCCCGGGGATTAGTTGGTCTTGCCATAGCCAGAGCAGTTTAAGCGCGAAAGCCCGGGGAGGCGGATTGCCTCACCCGAGCATTCGCTAAATGAAACTATCCCTGGTAGCGAGGGAAAGCGCTGCGACCGGCGTAAACGGCGCCGTCAGCAAGTTCCTCCTCGATGCGCAGCAACTGGTTGTACTTGGCCACGCGCTCGGACCTCGCCGGGGCACCAGTTTTGATCTGTCCGGCGTTGGTGGCAACCGCTAGGTCAGCAATGAAGGTGTCCTCGGTCTCGCCAGAGCGGTGAGAAATGATTGCTTTCATACCGTGACGCTGAGCAAGAGACACGGCATCCATGGTCTCGGTTAGGGTTCCAATCTGGTTTACCTTCACCAGAATCGCGTTACCGGCAGCAAGGTCAATACCCTTTTGCAATCTGGTTGGGTTGGTGACGTAGAGGTCATCTCCAACTAGCTGAACCTTGTCGCCAAGGGCCCCGGTGATCTTGGTCCAAGCGGCCCAGTCGTCCTCGGCTAGTGGGTCTTCGATCGATACCAGTGGGAATCGAGCAACTAGATCGGAGTAGTAGGCGATCATCTCGTCGCTGGAAAGCTGCTTGCCCTCGAAGCTGTACTTGCCAGTCTTCTCATCAAAGAACTCGGTGGCTGCAACATCTAAAGCCAATGCAATCTCGGTTCCGAGCTTGTATCCGGCAAGGCCAATGGCCTCGGCGATTAGCTCTAGAGCTGCTGCATTGTTTGGTAGGTCAGGAGCAAAGCCACCCTCATCACCCAAACCGGTAGCTAGGCCCTTCTCAGAAAGTAGCTTCTTTAGCTGGTGGTAAACCTCGACGCCCCAGCGAAGTGCCTCGGAGAAAGACTCGGCACCGTGAGGGACAATCATGAACTCCTGGATGTCAACACCGGTGTCGGCGTGAGCGCCACCGTTGATGATGTTCATCAGTGGCACTGGGAGGACGTGCGCGTTTGATCCGCCTAGGTAGCGGTAAAGCGGAAGGTTGGTGGACTCGGCTGCTGCGCGAGCATTAGCGAGTGAGACGCCCAAGATTGCGTTTGCACCTAGCTTGCTCTTGTTGTCAGTGCCATCGATTGCGATAAGTGCGGCATCGACCAATCGCTGGTCTGCGGAATCAAATTCAACAAGTACCTCATCGATGGTTTCGATTACAGCGCGAACAGCGTTCTGAACACCCTTGCCTTGGTAGCGAGACTTGTCGCCGTCTCTGGACTCGTGTGCTTCGAAGGCACCGGTCGATGCGCCAGATGGCACAGCGGCGCGACCAAAGCTGTCGTCGGAAAGCAGAACTTCAACCTCAATGGTTGGGTTTCCGCGAGAGTCAAGAATTTCGCGAGCGCCTACAGCGGTAATGATGGACAAGGTTTCTCCTTTGATTGCGATCACACGCAGAATAAAAAGTGATTTGTTGGAGGCGAAAACGACGCTGTATTCAACCTAATTCTAATGCGATTAGCCAATTTGCTTGAAATCTAGACCGGAAAGGTCAGACACAGATTCATCAACGATCGCGAATCGTTGGTATCCGCTTTCAGCAAGCTGCTCAAGCAATGCCTTGAGATTCTTCGGGCGAATTTCTAACCGGACCTGTCGCCCGGATTTGATTAGCTGCTGCTGTATCGCAAGCCCTCGAGCCTCGGTGTTCGGTTCAAGAACCAGCACCACCGATTCACCCGCGCTTTTCTGATCTGGAATCAAATCAACAATTCGCTCAATTCCAAGCGAGATTCCAACTGCCGGAGCATCGGTCCCAAGCCATTTACCAACCATGCCGTCATAACGACCGCCGCCACCAATCGAAGAGCCTGATCCCGGGTGTTCGATTTCAAAAATCGATCCGGTGTAATAACCCATGCCGCGGACCAGGGTTGGGTCAAAGCGCAAAGAACTCACCTGATCCCCCAGGCCATCCCAAATTGGTTTTAGCAGCTCTGGAATGTTTGAGGAATCGATGGCGGAAAGCCAATCTTGGGCTGCCTTCTGCACCGCACCGCCAAATTTTTCACCGAGCTCTTTTGACACACCTTCGATGTCAATCTTGTCCAGCTTGTCGATGGTGATCATTGCGGACAGTGCATCGGCGGTAGGTATCCCCAAAGCTTGAATGTTCGAGCGCAAAAGTTCGCGGTGGTTTATGCGAATAGTGGCATCTTTGATGCCGATTGACTCCAACGCGGAAAGCGAAGCCGACAGAAGTTCGAGTTCGGCGAGAATCGAATCGTCACCGATGATGTCGATGTCACACTGGATGAACTGGCGATAGCGCCCCTTTTGTGGGCGCTCTGCTCTAAACACTGGACCGCTCTGAATAGCCTTGAAAACCCTTGGCAATTTGGCGTGATTGGATGCGTAGAAACGGGTGAGTGGAACCGTTAGGTCAAAGCGCAGACCGAGATCTGCCAGCTCCTCACCTGACTCAAGAGCTTGAGTAAACTCCTCGCCGCGTTTTTGGACTTTGAAAACAAGCTTTTCATTATCGCCGCCCTGACCCGAGGTCAGACGGTCAAGATCTTCCAGCACCGGGGTCTCAATCTGTTGAAATCCGCGGGCAATGTAGCTATCAATCACAGTGGCAATCAAACGCTCACGCTTGATTTTGTCCTGCGGGAGAAAATCCCGCATTCCTCTTGGTGCATTTACTGGGTTGGCCACCTGACAAGTTTGGCATAGAAGCCGATAAATCCATGGTTTACCGCTGGTGGTTGCTAATGTTCTGAGCAATGATCGAAGCCGAGGAAAAGCGCTCTCGAGGCAGGCCAGTTACCACCGACCCTGCCGCAGTTGGATTGACCGCCTTGAAACTGTTTCACAAGTTGGGTATCGATCGCGTCACCATGGATGATGTTGCGCTTCAAGCCGGTATTTCACGTTCTAATCTCTTTCGCGTATTCCCCTCCAAGGCCGCAGTGGTTTGGGGCGGCATGCACCGCATCACCGAGGAACTGAAGCTGCAGCTGGCAAATAACCCTGAGACCTCGGTCATCAAGCTGCTGCATCAATCATGGGTTAGCGCTATGCAACTGCTCGATAACTCCCCAGATACGGTGAGGCTTCGCCTAAAGCTAATTGGCTCATCCCCTAAGGTCTATGGCTGGGGCCATTCTCAACTAGAAGAAGCTCGCAAAGTGCTTGAGGCCGCTATTGCAAAATTAGAAGAGCCGAATTCGGTTCGACCAAAAATGATTTCTTCTGCGTTGATTGCGGTGTCGATGTCGGTTCTTACCTGGTGGGCGGAGACCGATGACCCAAGATCGGTCGCTCAAGTTCTCGATGATAGCTTCTACGACTTCGAAGTAATTTTTGCTCAGGTTAGCCAGAGCGGACCTTGAAGCCATTACCAGCTCGTTGAAGTAGGGGTGGGAAACCTAGTCGGCAAAACCAATCACTCCAGCGTCGGTGGCAGCAGAAATTTCTGAGGCGCGGATTTCAACCTGTAGTTCTTTTGTGGCTTCGCGAAGCGCTCGCTCCGGATCTAGACCTGCGGCACGCGCACTTGCCACAACAGCAAGCAATAGCTTTCCAAGTTCGTCTTCTGTTTCCATCGGGATAGCCGGAGACTCCGCGGTCTCTAAAAGCCCAATCTTTTCAGCCTTGCCCATCACTTTGGACGCAAGAGCGAGTGCTGGCATGGCCTGCGGAATGCCGTCAAGCACTGAGGTGCGATTTGGCTTTTCCTTTTTCTTATGTCCATCCCAAACCTGGACCACATCATCGCCGGTGGTTGCCCGGTAGATTTCTTTTTCCTCTTCGGTTCCAAAAACATGCGGGTGCCGGGAGATCATCTTTTGTTCCATAAAACTTGCCACGTCTTCGAGATCGAATGGCTCGCCTAGAGTTCCGGTTGATGCCAAATCGGAGTGAAAAATCACCTGGTAGAGGACATCTCCCAGCTCTTCTAAAATCTCATCGCGGTTACCAGACTCAATTGCATCGATCAGCTCATAGGTCTCCTCGAGCAGGTACTGAACCAGCGAGCGGTGGGTTTGCTCGGCGTCCCAAGGGCACCCGCCCGGAATGCGTAGCTGGTGCATGGTCTGAATCAAGCTTTCAAGTTTTTGCAAAATTACCCCTTCGCAAAAATAATTTGGAAAATCTTCCAGAGCCAGTCAACCATCTCTTGGTCTCGAAGTGGTTCGCCAGAACTCGATGTCGGAGAAGGCATGGTTAGAAACTTTGAGGTTTGGAGATATCTAAGCCCGGGTAACTGATGACTCAGTGCCACCAGGCGAGCCTCGTCAATCTCAACCGGTGCAAACTTTGCCTGCAATCCCAAAAGGTTTACATCCTTTAGCCCCAGCCGATTGGCCTGTTGACGCAGGTGAGTAACCTCGATCAGCGTTCTTACCGGCTGCGGCGCTTTGCCGTAGCGGTCTTCAAGCTCCTGGAAGATTGCATCCAGTTTTGCTCGATCACTCTTTGCACCGCTTTCCGACGAGAGCTTGTGATATGCCTCTAGGCGCAACCGCTCTGAGTCGACATACTCCGGCGGGATTCGCGCATCCACCGGCAACTCGAGTTTTAGCTCAGCAGGGCTGGAGATATCTTCACCCTTGAATTCAGCAACCGCCTCACCAATCATTCGAAGGTAAAGATCAAAACCAACACCTGCGATATGACCCGACTGCTCGCCACCCAAAAGATTTCCAGCACCTCTAATCTCAAGGTCCTTCATGGCCACCTGCATCCCGCTGCCAAGTTCATTATTTGAGGCGATGGTTGCAAGCCGGTCATGCGCGGTCTCGGTCAAAGTCTTGGTTGGGTCATAGAAGAAATACGCGTAGCCGCGCTCTCTTGAGCGTCCGACTCTTCCACGAATCTGGTGTAGCTGACTAAGGCCAAAGTTCTCTGCACGATCAACAATCAAGGTGTTGGCGTTTGGAATATCAATTCCAGTTTCGATGATGGTTGTGGAAACCAAAACATCAAACTTACGCTCCCAGAAATCCACCACCACTTGCTCTAGCTGATGCTCTGGCATCTGACCGTGGGCAACGGCAATTCTTGCTTCCGGGATTAGCTTGGCAAGATCTGCTGCAACCTTGTCGATGGTTGAGACGCGGTTATGAACAAAGAAAACCTGCCCCTCACGAATCAACTCACGCCTAATCGCCGCAGCAACCTGCTGCTCGCTATAGCCACCGATGTAGGTGAGGATCGGGTGACGCTCTTCTGGCGGGGTGGCAAGGGTGGACATCTCTCGAATGCCTGTGACCGCCATCTCTAAGGTTCTTGGGATTGGGGTTGCGCTCATTGCCAAGACATCGACGTTGTGCTTTAGGTCCTTGAGCTTCTCTTTGTGCTCGACGCCAAAACGCTGTTCCTCGTCGATGATCACAAGGCCTAGGTCTTTGAACTTGACCCCCTGGCCCAATAGCCGGTGGGTGCCGATGATCATATCCACCGCGCCGTTTTCTAATCCGCGTAGCGTCTCTTTGATCTCTTTGTCGCTTTGGAATCGTGAGATTGGTTTTATGGTGATCGGGAATGCGCCGTAGCGCTCGGCAAAAGTGTCTAGATGCTGACGCACCAACAATGTGGTGGGCACCAGCATCGCCACCTGCTTGCCGTCTTGAATGGCCTTAAACGCTGCCCTGACAGCAACCTCGGTCTTGCCATACCCAACATCGCCGGCCAAAAGGCGATCCATCGGAATTGGCTTTTCCATGTCCCGCTTGATCTCATCGATGGTGGTCAGCTGGTCAGGAGTTTCCTGGAAGGTGAAGGCATCTTCTAGCTCCTGTTGCCATGCGGTGTCCGGACCAAAGGCATGCCCCTTGCTCTTCATGCGTGCCGAGTAGAGCTTGACCAGGTCGATGGCAATCTTGCGAACGGCTTTCCTGGCGTTGCCCTTGACTCTCGCCCAGTCCGTGCCACCCATTCTGGAAAGCACTGGCGCTTCACCCCCAACATATTTGGTGAGCATATCCAGCTGATCGGTTGGGACAAACAGCGTGTCGGCTGGATAGGTGCGCTTGGGCGGTGCGTATTCGATCAGCAAGTACTCGCGAAAATGCTGCCTGGCTCCGATGCCACTTTGACGCTGCACCAGTTCCTTGAATCTGCCGATGCCGTGGATTTCATGCACGACATAGTCGCCCTGCTTGAGACTCAGCGGGTCAACCTGCTGGCCCCTTCGGCGAGCCAGCTTGCGCTCGTTGGGGGCAAGGTAAGAAGATGTGACGCCAAAGAATTCAGCTTCAGTTAGTAGCACCAGCTTGCTGGCTAGAAAAGCAAAGCCATGAGCGAACTGACCAACTGAAACGGTGATGTGCTCGGTTGCTAACTTGCCAATACTGGTGGTCAAAACTGCTGGCAGTTCTGACGTTGTAAGAACCTCAAGTACTCTTTCGGCGCTTCCGTGTCCATGCGCCATAACCACGACCTTGTGCTTTTGATTCAGCAAATCCGCGAGCCACTCGGTGGCGGGCTGCTCAGGGGTGAACTTAGGTATTTCGCGATAGCCGAGATCCTTGGCAGATTCCCCCACCAATGCGCTAAGTGAAACCAAGGTGTTGGATTGCTTTACTTTCTCGACAAATTCTTCAACGGTGAAGAAGTTTCCACCGCTTAGATCAATGGGGGCTTGCGAACCGGATATGGCTGCATCCCAAGCCGCATGCAAAAACTCCTCGTTGGTCTGAATCAAACTCTCAGCGCGCTG
>CAMAQN010000027.1 GCA_945860535.1 Auritidibacter sp. Marseille-P8566 | reverse complement strand
GTGACTATTCGCTCCGGTGCCGGTGGCGATGATGCCACTGATTTTGCCGAGATGCTGATGCGTATGTATTTGCGCTACTGCGAGAAGCAGCAATACAAGACCACGGTTTTAGATATTTCTTACGCCGAAGGCGCTGGCATTAAGAGCGCAGTCTTTGAAGTTGATGCACCTTTTGCCTATGGTCAGCTATCGGTCGAATCTGGCACCCATCGCTTGGTGCGAATGAGCCCATTCAACGCCGCCGGTAAGAGACAGACTTCATTTGCCGCCGTTGAAGTTGTGCCACTTATTGAAACCACAGATGTGGTGGAGATTCCGGAGAATGACATTCGCATCGATGTCTTTAGGTCTTCCGGCCCTGGCGGTCAGTCGGTAAACACCACCGACTCAGCAGTTCGAATCACACACCTGCCATCGGGCATTGTGGTTTCTTGTCAGAACGAAAAGAGCCAGCTGCAGAACAAAGCGGCGGCGATGAGGGTTTTGCAGTCTCGACTGCTGCTTCTAAAGAAGCAGGAAGAAGATGCCAAGAAGAAAGAACTTGCGGGAGATGTGAAAGCAAGCTGGGGCGAGCAGATGCGCTCCTACGTTCTTGCCCCATATCAGATGGTGAAGGACCTGAGAAACAACTACGAGGTCAACAACCCGGATGCCGTTTTTGATGGCGAGATCGAAGGCTTTATCTCTGCCGGTCTTCGCTGGCGCGCTAATCCAGCCAAATAGCCATTTGCGGTCGTGGCAGGCCGGCACATGTCTTTGCTCGGCTTAGGCTTTGATGGACATGATCCGCTTAGAAAATGCAACCAAGACCTATAAAGGCGCAGACGCTCCTGCGCTGGATTCGGTGTCGCTGGATATCCAGCGCGGTGAGTTTGTGTTTCTGGTTGGAACCTCAGGTTCTGGTAAATCCACAATGCTGCGTTTGATGCTTCGCGAAGAGCGCGTTGACCAGGGCGAAGTTCTTGTTCTGGGCGAAAACCTAAACCAGCTTTCCGCCAGCAAGGTTGCGCAGTTTCGTCGCAAGCTAGGCGTGGTGTTTCAAGACTTCAGGCTTTTGCCAAACAAGACTGTTTATCAGAACGTCGCCTTCGCACTGCAGGTCATTGGCAGACCAAAGGCCTTTATCGAGACCGCTGTCCCAGACGTCCTGGAGCTGGTTGGCCTTAGCCAAAAAGCAGACCGATTGCCGTCTGCGCTATCTGGTGGCGAGCAGCAGCGCGTTGCAATCGCAAGGGCACTGGTAAACCGCCCAGAGGTTTTATTGGCAGATGAGCCAACTGGAAACTTAGACCCTGCGACATCGAATGAAATCATGACGCTGCTGGATCGAATCAACCTCGCTGGCACCACGGTAGTTATGGCAACCCACGACCGAGGGATTGTGGACCGCATGCAAAAGCGCGTGGTTGAAATCAAAGCCGGCCACATTATTCGCGATGCCCAGACCGCTTCCTATAGAGAAATCCCATCGGACTCGATGCCGATCATCCCGGATAGCCCTGCGGAGATTGATTTTGGCGGTGAGGCGTGAAGCTAGGTTTCATCCTCTCCGAGATGTGGGCGGGTATTCGCAGCAACATCTCGATGATCGTCTCGATTATTTTGGTTTCTTTTGTGTCGCTCACCTTTGTTGCTGTGACGCTGTTGCTGCAGTTGCAAATTGGCGAGATGAAGACCTACTGGTATGACAGAGCACAGGTTGCTATCTATCTCTGCAGTGATTACTCACCTGAGGAAGCCTGCCCGGCCGGTGGCGCATCAGATGACCAGAAGGCAGCCATCGAAGAGCAGCTAGCCGGTGAAACCCTGGCCCCGTATGTCGAGACCTACTATTTTGAAAACCAAGAAGCCGCTTATGCAAAGTTTGTAGAGCAGTTTGCTGACTCCCAAGCCGCGCAATACATCACGGCAGATCAGCTCAACGAAGCTTTCTGGGTAAACCTAAAAGACCCAACTCAGTCAGAGCTGATTCTGGAGAGTTTCTCCGGTCTTGATGGTGTGGAGGAAATCAAGGACCAGCGCAGCTACCTCGATGAGATCTTCAACTTCCTAAACGCCGGAAGCCTGCTGGCCGCAGGAGTGGCCTCCGTGATGCTGCTAAGCGCAACGCTTTTGATTGCCACCACAATTCGCCTGAGCGCCCACTCCAGAAGACGTGAGATTTCGATCATGAGACTGGTTGGAGCATCTCGTTTTTCGATTCAGCTGCCGTTTGTCCTAGAAGGATTATTGGCTGCGGTTTTGGGTGCGCTACTTGCGACTTCGGTCACGGTTGCAATCACGCACTACTTCGTGACCGGCTACCTGGCTAAGCAGCTGGCATTTACGTCCTTCTTTACTGTGGCGGATTCGCTTATGATTACTCCCTACCTACTAGGTATCGGCGCCACTCTTGCGATCATCTCTTCAAGTGTGTCTATCCACCGTTACCTCAAGGCCTAATCAAAGGAAACACCATGCCACGCGAACGTGGGCAAAAAGTTATTGCCCAGAACCGTAAGGCCCGACACGATTACCACATCGAGGACGTGTACGAGGCCGGCATTGTGCTAACCGGAACAGAAGTCAAATCGCTCAGAGCCGGCAGAGCCTCGCTGATCGATGGCTTTGCCTCGGTAGAGCGCGGCGAGGTTTGGTTAGAGAACGTGCACATCCCGGAGTTCTTCGAGGGATCTTGGACCAACCACTTCACCAGACGTAAGCGCAAGCTGCTTATGAACCGCCAGGAGATCGGCAAGCTAGCGGGCAAGGTTCGCGAGTCCGGCTACACGCTGGTTCCATTGAGCATGTACTTCAAAGATGGCTACGCCAAGGTCGAGATCGCACTGGCTAAGGGTAAAAAGGACTACGACAAGCGTCAGACCCTAAAGGAACACGACGCCAAGCGCGAGATGAACCAAGCGGTTCGAGAGCAAAAGACCCGAAACTTTTAACATCACAAAAAAGTATAGTTTCTGCGCAGATTTAAGTTGCGGTGCATAATTCGCACCCCTTAGGATAGAGGTTTACATCCCTAACCTTTGCCGAACCTCATATTGCGGTCGTTTGGCGCGTAGCAAATTGTGGCTCGCTGTGTATAGGAACGTGAATTTCCCGCCTACAACATCAATTCCCTAGGGGTTATTACTTTGGCTGCTGCGAAAAACGCTAAGAACCTAAAGTCCGCAAAGAACTCTCGCTCCGCACTAAGACCAACTTTTGCGAAGCACCCAGACCCGATCGAGATCCCAGATCTACTCTCACTTCAGACTGAGAGCTTTGACTGGTTGGTTGGCGCACCTGCATGGCGTGAGATCGCCGGAGCAGATGCTCGCACCGGTCTAGACGAGGTCTTCGAAGAGATCAGCCCAATCGAGGACAGCTCGAACGCTGCCCAGGATGCCAAGATGGGCCTATCGTTCTCCGAGCCAATGTTGTTCGACCCGCCTTACACCCCTGACGAGTGCAAGGAAAAGGGCAAGAGCTTTACCCAGCCGCTATACATCAAGGCTGAGTTCACCAACTACCTAACCGGTGAGATCAAGAGCCAGACCGTATTCATGGGTGACTTCCCTGTGATGACCGGTAAGGGTACCTTCATCATCAACGGAACTGAGCGCGTTGTGGTTTCACAGCTAGTTCGCTCCCCAGGTGTTTACTTCTCGGTGTCCACCAACACCACCGGTAACCTCGATGTCAAGAACAACAAGGCTCAGATCATCCCAAGCCGTGGTTCTTACCTAGAGTTCCTAACCGAGTGGGTAAAGGACGAGCGTAAGCCGGCTGCCCGCTTCGGCCAGCCAATCTTGCAGGTCCAGGTTGACCGCAAGACCAAGGTTTCCGCAACCATCTTCCTGAAGGCACTTGGTATGTCTAAGGAAGAGATCCGCGCTGAGTTCTCTGACCTAAAGTCTTCGGTTGAGGCAAGCCCACTAAACCTACGTTTCGATGAGGACATCATCGAGCGCACTTTGGAGTACGACGAGTCCAAAGTTTTCGCATCTCCAATCTTGTCTAAGGAAGACGCGCTTCGCGAGGTCTACCGCAAGGTTCGCGGCGAGACCGCAGGTAGCGAAGTTGCAGAGGCTTGGTTGCGTTCCACCTACTTCGAGCACAAGCGCTACAACCTGGCTCGGGTTGGTCGCCACAAGCTAAACCGCAAGCTCACCATCGAGCAGGGTGCAGACATCACCACCTTGACCCTGGCTGACATCGTGGCAACTTTGAAGTACCTGTTGCTATTTGACATCACCTTGGCAAACGGCGTTCAGGCAACTGCTCAGACCGTTGAGTTCGGTATCAAGATGAACGGCAAGAAGGTCAACCTAGTTGTCCGTCCAGACGACATCGATGACTTCTCTAACCGTCGTATCCGCTCAGTAGGTGAGCTAATTCAGAACCAGGTTCGAATTGGTCTTTCCCGAATGGAGCGCGTAGTTCGCGAGCGTATGTCGACTCAGGACATTGAGGCAATTACTCCTCAGACCCTAATCAACCTGCGTCCAGTGGTTTCTGCCATCAAGGAATTCTTCGGTGCAAGCCAGCTTTCCCAGTTCATGGACCAGAACAACCCACTTGCCGGCCTTGCTCACAAGCGCCGTCTATCCGCACTTGGACCTGGTGGTATCGCTCGTGAGCGTGCCCAGATGGAGGTACGTGACGTACACCCATCGCACTACGGTCGCATGTGTCCGGTTGAGACCCCAGAAGGCCCGAACATCGGTCTAATTGGATCGCTAACCGCATTTAGCCGTATCAACACCTTCGGTTTCATCGAGACCCCTTACCGCATCGTAAAGGGCGGCAAGGTCACCTCGAAGATTGAGTACCTAGACGCAGCATCAGAAGACGGCAAGGTCATCGCGGCAGCTGAGACTCCTTTAAAGGATGACGGTTCACTAGTTGGTCCTCGTGCATTCGTTCGCTTCCGCGGCGACATGGTTGAGGTTCCAGCCGAGGATGTTGACTACATCGACATTTCCCCTCGTCAGCTAGCTTCGGTTTCCACCTCGCTAATTCCTTTCCTTGAGCACGATGACTCGTCACGTGCGCTAATGGGTGCAAACATGCAGCGTCAGGCAGTTCCACTGCTGCGCGCTCAGAGCCCATATGTTGGAACCGGTATGGAGCGCATCGCCGCTATCGACTCCGGTGCTGTGGTAATCGCAGACAACGCCGGTGTAATCGAGGAGATCGACGCGAACACCATCACCGTGATGAACGATGATGGCACTCGCTCTTCCTACTTCCTACGCAAGTTCGACCGCTCTAACCAGGGCACCGCAATCAACCAGCGCGCAATCGTTGAAGTTGGTCAGCGCGTTGAGCTTGGTGAGGTGCTAGCCGATGGTCCTTCGACCGAGAACGGTGAGCTAGCTCTTGGTAAGAACCTTTTGGTTGCATTCATGCCTTGGGAGGGTTACAACTTCGAGGACGCAATCATTCTTTCTCAAGAGATCGTGAAGCACGATGTGCTTTCTTCGATCCACATCGAGGAGTATGAGGTTGACGCTCGCGACACCAAGCTAGGTGCCGAAGAGATCACCGCTGACCTACCGAACGTTTCCCCAGAGGCAATCGCTCAGCTAGACGAGAGCGGCATCATCCGCATCGGTGCTGAGGTTCGCCCGGGCGACATCTTGGTTGGAAAGGTTACCCCTAAGGGTGAGACCGAGCTTTCTGCAGAAGAGCGCCTACTACGCGCAATCTTCAACGAGAAGAGCCGCGAAGTTCGCGACACCTCTTTGAAGGTGCCACACGGTGAGCAGGGAACCATCATCGGCGTCAAGGTATTTGATTCAGATGCTGGCGACGAGCTAGGTGCTGGCGTAAACAAGCGCGTAGTTGTCTACATCGCTCAGAAGCGCAAGATTACCGAGGGTGACAAGCTTGCTGGTCGCCACGGTAACAAGGGTGTTATTGCCAAGATCCTGCCGGTTGAGGACATGCCATTCATGGAGGACGGAACTCCAGTTGACATCGTGCTGAACCCGCTAGGTATCCCAGGTCGTATGAACTTTGGTCAGGTACTTGAGTCTCACCTAGGTTGGGCTTGCCGCCAGGGTTGGGATGTCAAGGGCGTTGCCAAGTGGGCAGACAACATGGCCAAGGAGCTCTTCTCCGCGGCTCCTGGAACCAAGGTTGCGACCCCGGTATTCGACGGTGCCACCAAGGACCAGGTTGCTGGCATCTTGGACCACACCCTGCCAGGTCAGAACGCTAAGCGTCTAATCGACCGCTCCGGTAAGGCTCGTCTATTCGACGGCCGCTCCGGTGAGCCATATCCTGAGCCAATCGCAGTCGGTGTGAAGTACATGCTGAAGCTGCACCACCTTGTTGATGACAAGATTCACGCCCGTTCCACCGGGCCTTACTCCATGATTACTCAGCAGCCACTTGGTGGTAAGGCTCAGTTCGGTGGACAGCGCTTTGGTGAGATGGAGGTGTGGGCACTTCAGGCTTATGGAGCAGCACACACCCTGCAGGAATTGCTAACCATCAAGTCTGACGACATTGCTGGCCGCGTTCGCACCTACGAGGCAATCGTTAAGGGTGAGAACATTCAGGCTCCTGGTATTCCAGAGTCCTTCCGCGTACTAGCCAAGGAGATGCAGTCCCTTGGTCTAAACGTCGAGGTTCTAGATGGCGAGGGTCGCGTAGTTGTTCTGAAGGACGAAGAGTTCGAGAACGACCGTGCCGCTGAGGAGCTGGGTATCAACCTGTCTCGCAACGAGAACTCCGCAGCCGATATCGACTACAACACTTTCCAGTAACCGCCTAAGAATTCTGATTAAGGAACGAACGAAATGTCAGTAAAAGTAGAGAACTTTAGTGCCCTTCGCGTTGGTCTTGCGACCAGCGAGGACATCCGTTCTTGGTCATCTGGTGAGGTAAAGAAGCCAGAGACCATCAACTACCGCACCCTAAAGCCAGAGAAGGACGGCCTTTTCTGCGAGAAGATCTTCGGTCCTACCAAGGACTGGGAGTGCTCTTGTGGAAAGTACAAGCGCGTTCGCTTCAAGGGAATCGTCTGTGAGCGCTGTGGCGTTGAGGTGACCAAGTCATCTGTTCGTCGTGAGCGCATGGGTCACGTTGAGCTTGCAGCTCCTGTTACCCACATCTGGTACTTCAAGGGTGTTCCTTCTCGCCTGGGCTACTTGCTTAACATGGCTCCAAAGGACCTAGAGAAGATCATTTACTTTGCCGCTTACCGCGTCATGGACATTGACCACGAGCTAAAGACCGGCGAGTACGACCTAGTGCGCGAAGAGTACGTATCCCGTATTCGTTCGCTAGTTGACGGTCGCGACGACGAGTTCGAGGCTGCAGCAGGTACCGAGCTTGCAGAACTTCGTGAGCTTGGTTTGGACCTTCAGGTTTCCAACAAGTTCTGGGAGACCCCACGCTGGGTTGAGAAGCAGTTTGCCAAGAGCGTTGAGCAGCTAATCATCACCGAGGAGAAGGACGCTGACGCATTCTGGTCGGCTCGTGCCCTAGGCGCTGAGACTGACGAGGAGCAGGACGACGCAGTTGTTCGCACCTCAGACGAGACCAAGAAGATCAAGAAGCTAATGGCGGACTTCAAGAAGAAGACCGACAAGATCGTTCGTGAGTACGCTCGCCTGGAGCGCCCATCTAACCTCCACAAGGAGCAGTTGGCATGGCGCATGTTCCTAAAGGCTGAGGTCGGCCAGCTACTTCCTAACGACGTAGTGTTTGACCACTTTGACTACTACTTCTCGGACTACATCATCACCGAGATCGGCGCCGAGGCTGTGCTTCAGGTTCTTGCGGCATTCGACCTAGCGGGTGCAGCTGCAGAGCTTCGTGCGGAGATTGCAACCACCAAGGGCTCAAAGCAGACTCAGGCAATCAAGCGTCTAAAGGTTGTAAACAGCTTCCTATCTTCAGGAACTCCTCCAACCTCGATGGTACTTTCGGTGCTTCCAGTATTGCCTCCGGAGATTCGCCCAATGGTTCAGCTAGACGGTGGTCGCTTTGCAACCTCCGACCTAAATGACCTTTACCGCAGGGTAATCAACCGCAACAACCGTCTAAAGCGATTTGTTGACCTAGGTGCAGTTCCTAAGACCATTTTGAACAACGAGAAGCGCATGCTTCAGGAGGCTGTTGACGCACTGTTTGACAACGGTCGCCGTGGTCGTGCGGTAACCGGTACCGGTAACCGTGCACTGAAGTCACTCTCTGACCTACTGAAGGGTAAGCAGGGTCGTTTCCGCCAGAACCTATTGGGTAAGCGCGTTGACTACTCGGGCCGTTCGGTAATCGTGGTTGGTCCTCAGCTCAAGCTGCACCAGACTGGTCTTCCAAAACTGATGGCACTTGAGCTATTCAAGCCATTCGTTATGAAGCGCCTGGTTGACCTAGGTCTTGCTCAGAACATCAAGAGCGCTAAGCGCATGGTTGAGCGTTCTCGTCCACAGGTTTGGGGTGTTCTAGAAGAAGTTATTCGTGAGCGTCCGGTGCTACTAAACCGTGCACCTACCCTGCACCGTCTAGGTATCCAGGCATTCGAGCCAGTACTTGTTGAGGGTAAGGCGATTCAGCTTCACCCACTGGTATGTACTGCGTTCAACGCCGACTTCGACGGTGACCAGATGGCTGTTCACCTACCTCTTTCGGTAGAGGCTCAGGCTGAGGCTCGCATCTTGATGCTGGCTTCGAACAACATTCTGAAGCCATCGGACGGTCGTCCGGTTGCTACTCCTACCCAGGACATGATCATTGGTCTATTCCACCTAACCGCTTTGGTTGAGGGTGGAATTGGCGAGGGTCGCGCCTTCACCTCGATGGCTGAGGCTCAGATGGCGTTTGACCTACACCAGCTAGATCTAGGTGCCAAGGTTCGTATCCGCCTCGAGGGTGAACTAAAGGAGACCACTTTTGGTCGCGCTTTGTTCAACGAGACCCTGCCAGCCGCCTACCCATTCGTGGAGCAGCAGGTTGGTAAGAAGCAGTTGGGCCAGATCGTTTCCGACATGGTTGAGATGTTCTCTCGCACCGAGGTCGCACAGGCACTGGACAGGCTAAAGGATGCCGGTTTCTACTGGGCAACCCGCTCCGGTGTTTCGATGGCAATCTCCGATGCAAACTTTGACCCTAAGGGCGAGTTTGACAAGGAGCGCGCATCTCGAATCCTCAAGGCAGAGAAGCTACACACCAAGATTCAGGAAGCGTTTGACAACGGTCTAAAGACCGACCTTGAGCGTCGTGACGAGCTAGGTGCACTGTGGTTCAAGGAGACCAACGAGATGCAGGAGCTACTGCAGAAGGCAATCCCTACCGACAACGCCATCTACAAGATGGTTACCTCGGGAGCTCGTGGTAACTGGCTACAGATTCGTTCGATCATGGGTATGCGTGGACCGGTTGCAACCTCATCCGGTGACTTCGCTCCGATGCCTGTAAAGGGTAACTACCTACTGGGTCTAACCCCGCACGAGTACTTCATTAACGCCACCGGTGCCCGTAAGGGTAACGCTGACACCGCTATGAAGACCGCTGCAGCAGGTTACCTAACCCGCCGCCTAGTTGACGTAGCTCAGGATGTCATCATCCAGATCGATGACTGTGGCACCAGCCGCGGTCTAGACAAGGACCTACTAGATGACGACCAGGTAGAGCTATCTATCGTTGGCCGTACCAACTTGGCTGACGTCAAGGTTGGCAAGGACGTAATTGTCAAGGCTGGCGTAAACATCGACCACTCAACTGCTCGCAGACTAAAGGAAGCAGGCGTTGAGACCATCACCGTCCGCTCCGTACTTACCTGTGAGGCAGAGGCCGGTATCTGTGCTCAGTGCTACGGCGTATCGCTTGCTACCAACCAGAAGGTAACTGTCGGTGAGGCCATCGGTATCATCGCGGCACAGTCGATTGGTGAGCCTGGAACTCAGCTAACCATGCGTACTTTCCACACCGGTGGTGCTGCATCGAACGCTAAGAAGCAGACCATTTTGAAGTCGATCGGTGGACAGAAGGTTCGTGTAGAGCGTCTGATTTCCTACGACATCACCCAGGGTCTAAACGGTGTTACTGACCTTCTTGAGGCCCGCGTTGGTTGGCGTCAGGCTGGCAAGGTTGCCGTTATGGCCTTCTGGAACGGAAAGGTAGACATCGTAGAGAAGGTATCGGCTACCGGTGCTAAGAGCTACGAAGTTTACGTTCGTCCAGAGGGTGAGGCAGCGGAGAAGGAAGCAGAGTCACTGGCTCTGCAGTACAGCTTCTCTCGTACCGCATCGAAGACCTTCAAGAAGCTAAGCCCATACCTACCTATCACCACCGTCAGCAACATCGGCGACCTAGTGGTTGAAAAGGGACAGGTCGTTGAGGCTGGAGACTACATCGTGGACGGAACTCCAATTCCTCACGAGGTGCTAATGATCAAGGGTGCCCGTGAGGCAGCTGCCGAGATCATTCGCGGTGTTCAGGCAATCTACGGCTCACAGGGTGTGCCACTGCACGACAAGCACCTTGAGGTGATTGTTCGTCAGATGCTGAACAAGGTAACCGTTATCGATTCTGGTGACACCGAAATGTTGCCGGGTGAGGTAATCGACCGTCAGCGCTTTGCAGCTCAGAACCGCGCAGCAGTTGCCCAGGGTCTACGCCCAGCATCTGCTCGTCAGGAAGTTATGGGTATGACCCGTGCCTCCCTTGCTGCTCAGTCATGGCTATCGGCTGCATCGTTCCAGGAGACCACCCGAGTTCTAACTCAGGCTGCTCTGGATCGTCGCGAAGACCGCCTTGTTGGTCTAAAGGAGAACGTAATCATCGGAAAGCTGATCCCAGCTGGTACCGGTCTAAACGCTCACCGCGACTTCGAGGTAGACGGCACCGAAGAGGCAAAGGCCGAGCGTTATCCAAACCGCATCTGGTCAGATGCTTCGTTTGATGACGCAGACCTAGGCTCTCAGGAGCTCAGCCTCTCGCTAGCAGACCCTTTCTCACTGGATGAGAACTAACCACAACTAAAAAACCATTTGACCCGCCTCGGCGACTATGAGTATGCTTGGCAAGGTTCGTGAGCAATCGCGAATCAGGCCCGGAACCTCTTGTGATTGAGGCGGGGTCAAAAATCTTCGGAAACAGTGCGGAATCCCGCGCGCCGAAGAAAGCCTAAATAAGGAGAAATAGTGCCAACAATTCAGCAGTTGGTCCGCAAGGGTAGGAGCCCGAAGGTCACTAAGACCAAGGCACCTGCATTGAAGGCAAACCCGCAGCAGCGCGGTGTGTGTACCCGTGTGTACACCACCACCCCTAAGAAGCCGAACTCTGCGCTTCGTAAGGTAGCTCGTGTCAAGCTTTCTAACGGTACCGAAGTGACCGCCTACATCCCAGGCGAGGGTCACAACCTACAGGAGCACTCGATGGTGCTCGTGCGCGGTGGCCGTGTTAAGGACTTGCCAGGTGTTCGCTACAAGATCATTCGTGGCGCACTAGACACCCAGGCAGTAAAGAACCGTAAGCAGGCTCGTAGCCAATACGGTGCAAAGAAGGGTAAGTAATTTAAATGCCACGTAAAGGCCCAGTTGCTAAGCGTCCAGTCGTATCCGACCCGGTTTACGGCTCTCCAGTTGTATCCCAGCTGGTAAACAAGATTTTGCTACACGGCAAGAAGTCTCTTGCTGAGTCGATCGTTTACGGTGCTCTTGAGGGCACCAACCGCAAGACCGGTGACGACCCAGTGGTAATCCTTAAGAAGGCGCTGGACAACATTCGTCCAACCGTCGAGGTCCGCTCCCGCCGTGTTGGTGGTTCGACCTACCAGGTGCCAATCGAGGTAAAGAGCCACCGTGCTAACACCTTGGCCATGCGCTGGTTGGTTACCTACGCAAAGTCCCGTCGCGAGAAGACCATGACCGAGCGTCTAATGAACGAGCTGCTTGATGCTTCCAACGGCCTTGGTGCTGCTGTGAAGCGTCGTGAGGACACTCACAAGATGGCAGAGTCCAACAAGGCATTCGCACACTACCGCTGGTAAGCCAGCAAACATCCGCCAGAGCTGTTCACCCAGCGTTTTCCTGGCGGATGTACTCATTAACCAAGTAACTCAACTCAAACTTCGGAGGCAACCGTGGCACAAGACGTGCTCACCGACCTGAACAAGGTTCGCAACATCGGCATCATGGCTCACATTGACGCCGGTAAGACCACTACCACTGAGCGAATCCTGTTCTACACCGGTATTACTCACAAGATCGGTGAGGTGCACGACGGTGCCGCCACCATGGACTGGATGGAGCAGGAGCAGGAGCGCGGTATCACCATTACCTCGGCTGCAACCACCTGTTTCTGGAACAGCAACCAGATCAACATCATTGACACCCCGGGACACGTGGACTTCACCGTTGAGGTTGAGCGTTC
>CAMAQN010000026.1 GCA_945860535.1 Auritidibacter sp. Marseille-P8566 | reverse complement strand
CAACCGCATTCTTCCTTTCCGAGAACGGAAACCCAGGCGAAGTTGTCGAATTCGACACCACCGAGAACGTCTTTATGCGTCCAAAAGACGACCGCACCAACGAGTACGTGAATGGACGATTTGGTTGATGTTCACCTTTGGTTCACCTGCTGAACAGAGTGGGTTAATCACTTGGCTCGAAAATCAAGATCGTCATCCAGACTTTCTAAAAGGAGAAACCATGCGTTTGAACAAGATCGCCAGCATTTCCGCTGGTGCAGCGATCATCGCAGCAACCGTTTTTAGCGGTTCAGCTGCCATGGCTGCAGAGACCATCACCGGTACCGGTGCTAGCTACACCCTTTCACTTCAGACCGAGTGTGCCGCTGCGTACACCCAGCACCAAGTAACTTACGTTTCCAAGGGGTCAACCACTGGTCGTTCGGACTTCTCCAAGGGCGTTAGCGACTTCGGTGGATCTGACATCATTTACAAGACCTCTGAGACCAAGCCAAAGAACTTCACCTACGTACCTCTTCTAGGTGGACCAATTGCTATTTCTTACAACATTGCAGGCCTAACCCGCCTGAACCTAACCGCAGCCGTGATCAGCGACATCTACCTGGGCAAGATCACCAAGTGGAACGACAAGGCGATTGTTGCTTTGAACCAGAGCTCAAAGGCCCTGCTTCCAGACGCGACCATTACCCCGGTTTACCGTTCGGACGGCTCTGGTACCACCGCTAACTTCACCAACTACCTAAAGCAGGTAGCGGGCAAAGCTTGGGCATTCAGCGACGCTTTCAAGACTGCAGCAACCGGCGTTGTTGGTGTTGGTGCAAGCGGTAACTCTGCTGTTGCAACCACCATCAAGTCGACCGCTAATTCTTTCGGTTACATCGACCTAGCGGATGCAAACAAGAACGCTCTTCCTATCGCTCACCTTGAGAACGGTGTTAAGGGTCAGTTCTTAAAGCCAACCATCGCAAACTCGAAGAAGTTCATCGAGGCGACTTCCATGAAGTCAACCGGTGAGGTTGTATTCGACTACAACAAGGTTCTTCCAGGTGCTTACAACTTGTCGCTCGTTTCCTACGGAATCGCACCGACCAAGGCTGGCACCGCGAAGGCTGACGCTGTTCGCGAGTACCTGACCTACTTCATCCAGGACTGTGCACCTTCGAAGGCAGCAGCTGTCGGTTACGTAGCGCTATCTGGAAAGTTCCAGACCACTGCTCTGAAGCTAGTTTCCAAGGTCGACTAAGACAACAAAACAATGATTCAACACATCTGGGGCGCGGTCATACCGTGCCCCAGATGTTCCATTTGGAGGGAAAGTAAATGCGCCGCTTAGTTTCTGCAATTGCACTGTCGGGAGCGATCCTGGCAACATTGACGGCTTGCGACCCTCCAATGCCTGAATCCCTTTTGGTTGAGCTGGCAGAACGCACCGTGATCTGTCCAGAAAGCGCTGTTGACGTTTCGGTCACGGAGTCTGTGCTGGATGTTTCGAGCTTCTGGAATGACAGCCTCACCAACGCCTGCCCAGTCACTTTCAACATAGTTGAAGAGGCCGCAAGTGGCATTCAAATTACAGACCACGAGTCTTTCAAATGCGAGCCCTTCCTAAGCGTTCCGGTAGCCATGGATGCAGCGGTTGTAACCTTCATGGTCGGCGATAACTACGAGCTAACCCTGGATGCCCCGACACTGGCTGGAATCCTCTCGGGCGCAATCACAAACTGGTCAGACCCAGCAATTGTTTCGCTGAACGAATACGCGATCTTGCCAGATCAGGAGATTGTCGTGTCTCCTTCTGCCCTAGGACCTGCCAGAGACGCCATGGAGACCTGGCTTGAGAGCGAAACCGGCGCGGATCTAGACCTGAGCTACATCGAAGATGTTCCAGGTCTGGAGTCTGAGAGTATTTATGCCCTCGCAGACGGAGAGATTCGAATCACTGCTTTCTCGAGCACACTAACAACTGGCTACCCACTCGCAAACATCGCAACCATTCCTGGCGATGTAGCAAGTGTTGTGGTTCCTGATGCTCGTTTGATTCAGACCGCAGGTACACAGGTTGACGTAATCAAAGACGTCGATGCGCAAACTGTGAACTTCGCCTACAACAGGGAAAACGAAGCTAAGCCACTTTTGGGTGCTGTTGATGCCCTTGCTCCGTATGCTCCGGTTTATGCCATCAAGATGGGGCTATGCGGTGAGGACACTGTTGATCTTCGCAACACCGCTCGCTACCTTTTGCGTCTTGACGCTCAGGGTGTAATCGCAACCGGTGTTTCTTCGCCATTGCCAGAGCACATTCGCATCGCAGCTGCAGCTCTAATTGATGCTGGAAACCCAAGCATTGACCTAAGCACTGAGGTAACTCAGTAGCTCTCAATTACACTTATCGGGTGCCAAAACAATCCCTGGGTGTAGGAAGACTGCTGATTGCGATTTACGCAATCTTTGCAATTTCCGCTACCGCTAGGGCTAGCTACCAGCTAATTCGCGAATTTGATCAGGCCCCAATGGCCTATTCACTCTCTGCAATCTCGGCGGCGGTCTATTTGCTGGCCACCTACTCGCTCACCAAGCAAGAACCAAAGTGGCAGCGCATTGCCTTTTTCACGATCTGGTTTGAATTAGTCGGCGTTATTGCAGTGGGAGCACTGAGCTGGGCACTGCCTGCGCTATTTGCTCATCCTTCGGTTTGGTCAAATTTTGGGGCCGGTTACGCATTTATCCCGCTGCTACTCCCAATCCTTGGATTGCTTTGGCTCAGGAAGCAACATGCTGGAAATCACTAGAACCTCCGAGTTGCCTGCCGAGATTGCAGGAACGGCGATTGCAATAGGCAAGTTTGATGGCCTTCATCTCGGGCACCAGCAGCTGCTACACGAGCTTTTGGAGTATTCCGAGGAGTCAGGCCTGGTGCCCGTTGCAATCACCTTCGATCGCCACCCAAAGGCACTCCTAGATCCAGAGAATTGCCCTAGGCCTGTTATTGGACCGGGGCAAAAGTCTGACCTCATGACCGAGGCGGGTGTTGAGGTTTTGCTAACCCTGCCATTTACTCAAGACCTTGCGAATCTAAGCCCCAAGGACTTCATCGAACAGGTGATTTCCCCGCTTGGTGCGCAGATGATCTTCGTTGGCGAAGGCTTCAGGTTTGGAAGTCACGGCACCGGGACCGTTTCGGACCTCAGGGAATTCGGTCCGCAATTTGGTTTTAGAGTGCGCGAGGTTGCCCATGTTCAGGCGGCCGGTCGCAAAATCTCATCTACTGACCTGAGGGCAATTCTTGATGCTGGCAAGGTCGAGGTTGCCAGTTTGCTTCTTGGTCGCAATCACCAGGTCACCGGAATCGTTGAGCACGGTCGAAAGCTCGGTCGGACCCTTGGTTTCCCAACCGCAAACATTTCTAGAAGTGCCGAAGGATACCTTCCTGGGGACGGTGTTTACGCGGGTTATTTGTATGCAGAAGGCGTTCGCTATCCGGCTGCTCACTCGGTGGGCACTAACGACACCGTTGGGGAGGTGCCAAAGATTTTGGAATCGCACGTAATCGGTCGCACCGACCTAGATCTTTACGACCTGGAGGTGACCTGCGAGTTTGTGGCTCAGGTCAGGGGCTGGGCCAAGTTTGCATCGCTTGAGGAGCTGATTGCTCAGATAACTGTGGATGTAAAGAAGGCATCCGAAATCCTCGGAGAGTAGTCTTCTAACATGAACTTCGTAGACGCCATAGCTTCTGGATTCAAAAACTACTTCAACTTCGAGGGCAGAGCCTCTCGCTCTGAATTCTGGTACTGGCTGCTCTTCACAATTCTGCTCAGCTTGGTGCTTGGCACCATTGAGAATGTTATTTGGCCAGCGGTTCCGATCGATAGTGAGGATTTGGAGGTGGTCTTGACTTCCGCCTTCAGTGCACCGACTCCGCTAACCTCGCTGGCAAACCTGATTCTCTTCATTCCTGGTCTTTCGGTAACCGCCAGAAGGTTCCACGACGCTGGATTTAGCGCGAAGTGGCTGTTATTGCTGTTGGTACCTGCGGCTTACACGATTTTTGCGATTGTTGGCTTGGTAGCGATCGGAGCCAGTTACTTTGGATCCACCATGCCTAGCGTTGAAGACTTCCCGGTCGAGGTCCTGATGTCGATCATCTTCTTGATTGCGCCAATCTTTGCCCTTGGGTTCGCGGTGTTTGTGATTCACATGATTTTCGCCTTGAAGCCAACCAGATCCTTTTATGACGGCAACAAGTATGTTGAGCCAACTCCCTTGAGTTCCGCCGATGAGGGAACCACCGCCTAGACGAAATCACTTTTTATCCCTAGACTTCTCAGGTTGCCGTGTAACGGCCGCGGATTAAGAGAGCTTGAAACTTCCTGTTTCAGGCGCCGCGCAGCGAGGGAAAGGAAAAAGCAATGGCATTAGATCTAGCCGTAAAGACCCAAATCATCGAGGAATACGCCACTAAGCCAGGCGACACAGGTTCTCCTGAGGTTCAGATTGCTGTGCTCAGCCGCCGCATTGCTGACCTTACCGAGCACCTAAAGGACCACAAGCACGACCACCACTCCCGTCGCGGATTGTTGCTACTTGTTGGTCAGCGTCGCCGTCTACTCGGTTACCTACAGAACGTTGACATTTCCCGTTACCGTTCACTAATCGAGCGCCTAGGCCTTCGTCGATAATTTCGGATTTATGCCAAGACCCCCGGACACAGTGTGTTCGGGGGTCTTGCATTTCCTAGGCATTTTGCCTATTGCTTGTTAGGCTTTACATAGGAGTTCGCGAAGGCGGGTCCTCGGTGGAAATCTTTGGGTCACTCGTCCCAGATGTTTTTACTGACGACCAGCACTTCATAAGGCCAATCGGCCTTCTCCAGCACGCAGCAAACTTGCAATTGCGAGTTGACGCTTCGCGTGCGCTGAGGAAAAGGAGGGGCCATGGAAGGCCCAGAAATCAAAGCAACAGAAGCAATTATTGACAACGGCAAGCACGGCAAGCGCGTAATCCGCTTCGAGACTGGGCGACTAGCTCAGCAGGCAGCCGGTAGCGCAGCGGTATACATTGACGAAGAGACCATGCTCTTTTCGGCAACCACCGCATCAAAGCAGCCAAAAGACCAGTTCGACTTCTTCCCGCTAACCATCGACGTTGAAGAACGTATGTATGCAGCTGGAAAGATCCCAGGTTCATTCTTCCGTCGTGAGGGTCGCCCATCGACCGCAGCTATCTTGGCTGCTCGTCTGATCGACCGCCCACTTCGCCCATCATTCGTTGATGGTCTTCGTAACGAGATCCAGGTTGTTGTGACCGTTATGTCTATCGAGCCAGATGAGCTTTACGACGTAGTTGCTATCAACGCAGCTTCGATGTCTACCCAGCTTGCAGGTCTTCCGTTCTCTGGCCCAGTTGCCGGTGTTCGCGTAGCCCTAATCGATGGCCAGTGGGTCGCATTCCCTAAGTACTCGCAGCTTGAGAAGGCTGTATTCGACATGGTTGTTGCAGGTCGCGTTGTCATCGAAGATGGCAAGGAAGACGTTGCAATCATGATGGTTGAGGCTGAGGCTACCGAAGGTTCAATGGACCTAATCGCAGCTGGCGCAATCGCTCCTACCGAGGAGATCGTTGCTCAGGGTCTAGAGGCAGCCAAGCCTTTCATCAAGGAATTGGTTCGCGCTCAGGTTGAGCTTGCAAAGTTGGCAGCCAAGCCAACCGCAGACTTCCCAGTGTTCCTGCCTTACTCAGATGAGGTTTACGCAGCAGTTTCCAAGGCAGCTGAGACCGAGCTTGCTCGCGTCTACCAGATCGCGGACAAGCAGCAGCGCCAGGAGCAGGACGATGCCCTAAAGGCAAAGGTCAAAGAGGAGATGGTTTCTGTTCTTTCCGAGGAGCAGATGCCTCAGTTCTCCGCTGCATACAAGTCCGTGACCAAGAAGGTCATGCGTACTCGTGTGCTAAAGGAAGGCATCCGTATCGATGGTCGTGGTCTTCGCGACATTCGTGCACTAGATGCTGAGGTTGCAGTTATTCCTCGCACCCACGGTTCGGCAATCTTCCAGCGCGGTGAGACCCAGATCCTGGGCGTCACCACCTTGAACATGCTGAAGATGGAGCAGCAGCTAGACGCTTTGACCCCAGAGACCTCAAAGCACTACATGCACCACTACAACTTCCCTCCTTACTCCACCGGTGAGACTGGTCGCGTTGGTTCTCCAAAGCGTCGCGAAATCGGTCACGGAGCATTGGCAGAGCGCGCACTTGTGCCGGTTCTTCCAAAGCGTGAGGACTTCCCATACGCAATTCGTCAGGTATCCGAGGCTCTTAGCTCAAACGGTTCAACCTCGATGGGTTCGGTTTGTGCTTCAACCCTTTCGCTACTAAACGCGGGTGTGCCACTTCGTGCGCCAGTTGCTGGTATCGCAATGGGTCTGATCTCAGACACCGTTGACGGCAAGATTCAGTACGCCGCATTGACCGACATCCTGGGTGCCGAAGACGCTCTGGGAGATATGGACTTCAAGGTTGCCGGTACTCGCGAATTCGTGACCGCTATCCAGCTAGACACCAAGTTGGATGGAATTCCAGCTTCGGTTCTTGCCGGAGCTCTTACTCAGGCCAAGGAAGCTAGAAACTACATCCTTGACGTGATGCTAGAGGCGATTGACGCTCCAGACGAGCTATCTCCTTACGCTCCTCGCGTTATCGCGGTGAAGATTCCTATCGACAAGATCGGTGAGGTCATTGGTCCAAAGGGCAAGATGATCAACCAGATCCAGGAAGACACCGGAGCTGACATCTCGATTGAGGATGACGGAACCGTTTACATTGGTGCAACCAATGGTGAAAGTGCTGAGGCTGCAAAGGCTGCGATTAACGCCATTGCAAACCCACACGTTCCTGAGATTGGTGAGCGCTTCCTAGGTACCGTTGTGAAGCTAGCCACCTTTGGTGCCTTCATCTCGCTAATGCCTGGCAAGGACGGTCTACTGCACGTCTCAGAGCTCAAGAAGATCGCTGGCGGCAAGCGCGTCGAGAACGTTGAAGACATTCTCGAGGTTGGCCAGAAGCTTCAGGTAGAGATCACCAAGGTCGATGACCGTGGCAAGCTATCGCTTGCTCCTGTTGTTGAGGGAGAAGAAAGCGCTGCGGAAGCAGAGTAAGCATTGCTCTTCGAACTAAATAAGTCCCAGTCGTTCACCGCTGAGGCAGCCCGAGTTTCTCGCTCGGTGCTGCCTAGCGGTGTTCGCATTTTGACCGAGGAAGTCCCCGGCGCACCATCGGTTGCCATCTCCGCTTCGGTTGCGGTTGGTTCTAGGGATGAAACCGGTGGGCACTTTGGCTCAACTCACTTTTTAGAACACCTGCTATTCAAGGGCACCAAGCGCCGCGGTCAAAAAGACATCTCGGTCGCTTTTGACTCGGTTGGCGGGTCTTCCAACGCTGCAACTGCCAAGGAATACACCAGCTACTACGCCAGGGTTCAAAACTCAGCCTTGCCGCTAGCGATGGACCTGTTGGTTGACATGTTCACCTCAGCGAGAATCGACGAATCGGACTTCACCATCGAGCGCACTGTAATTCTCGAAGAGCTTGCGATGAACGACGACGATCCTGAGGATGTCGCACATGAGGCATTAGCCGAAGCGCTACTGCCAGATCACGAACTTGGCCGCCCAATCGGCGGCACCCCGCACACCATAAATGCGGTTGACCGCGATTCGGTATTTGAGCACTACCTTAAGCACTACCGCCCCGAGAACCTAGTCATCACCGTCGCCGGCGGCGCGAGCCACGAAATGGTTGTCGAGCTAGTCAATGCGGAGCTTGCTCGGGTCGATTGGCACGCAGCGTCGCCCCCAAATCAGCGCAGAGCTCAGTTTGATGCGCCACTTGGCGAGACTGACAAATTTAGATTTATCGAAAAAGACGTCGCGCAGGCCAATGTTCTGCTGGGTTTTCAGAGCATTCGCGGGAACGATGACGCAAGGTATGCGCTTGGGATCATGAACACCATCCTGGGTGGCGGAATGTCATCCAGGCTCTACCAGGCCATTCGTGAAGAGCGCGGCTTGGCATACTCAACCTACTCATACCAGCAGGGCTATGCCGATGCTGGTTATTACGGCCTCTACGCTGGCACCAATCCGGAGAATGCGGTTGTGGTGACCAAGCTGATGTGGGAAATCTTCCAAAAGCTTGCAGACAACGGGGTGACCCAGGCTGAATACGATCTCGCGGTGGGAAATATCACCGGTGGACTTGCAATTCGATACGAGAGTTCAATCGCTCGCATGAACCGCCTGCTATCGGCTGAAATCGGCACCGGGGAGTACCTCTCGGTCTCTGAGGTCATGGAGCGATTTAGTTCAGTAACGCTTTCTGATGTGCAGCAAATTGCGCAACGAATTATCACTTCGCCGTCCTCGCTAATTGCGGTGGGCGAAGGACTTGAACATCTCCAAGACTTAGCTTGATAGATTTATGAGCATGATCTCAGTAGCGGTAGTAGGCGCAAGCGGCAGAATGGGCAGCCTCGCGCTGCAACTAATTGACACCGATGCCAACCTAAAGCTGCACGCTTCCCTGAACTCAAAATCTGATCTGGCACACATGCTTGGCGCTGATGTTGTGATTGACTTCACGCTTCCAGAGGTGAGCCCGACAGTGGTTGAGTACGCCATCAAGCACGATCTCAAGATTGTTGTTGGCACCTCCGGTTGGAGCGAAATCCACCTTGCAGAACTGGGTAAGTTGCTTTCTGAGCACCCAACTGCCGCAGCAGTTGTGGTTCCAAACTTTTCTATCGGTTCGATGCTGGCTCAGCAGTTTGCGGTGCAGGCAGCGAAGTACTTTGACTCAATCGAAATTGTTGAGGCTCACCATGCCGGCAAGGTCGATTCACCTTCCGGCACCGCGGTGAGAACCGCTGAGCAAATTGCCCAGGCTCGCAAGGGAATGGTCCAGCCACTAATTCCAGGTGTAGACCAGCCGGCTCGCGGTCAAGTGGTTGCCGGTGTGCCAATTCACTCACTCCGCCTGCAGGGAGTATCCGCGAAGCAGGACGTGATTTTTGGAGCGGGCAATGAGCTTTTGACCATTTCTCACGAGGTTTCTTCGCACCATGCCTATGCCGAGGGTATTCGCCTGTGCATCGCTTTTGCCCAGAACGCTAAGGGCCTAATAGTTGGACTAGACCAGGTCGTAGCGAACTAGTGTCAGCAAAAATCTGGGCCTTGGTAATGGCCGCATTGGCTGTCATCTATGTGGTTTTGCTTGGGCAAAAAGCAGTCTTGCTATTACTTGAGGCGAGCCTGGTGGCCAAGGCAATGGGTGTTGCACTTTTAGTGTTGCCCTTGATTGCAGCGTGGGCAATCCTGACAGAAATCAAGTTCGGTATGGACGCCGAGCGACTTTCCCGCACAAACACCGAGCCGCAGCTGGAATTTGAACTTCGCCCCAGCGGAAAACCAACCAAGGAAAGTGCACATGTTGAGTTTGAGCGAATCAAATCTCAGGTGTCGCAAGATCTTTCGAACTGGGAACTTTGGTTCCGCCTAGGGGAGTGCTACGAGGCTTCCGGTGACCGCAAGCTAGCTCGCAAGTCAATCCGCAAGGCAATCAAACTAGCGAACGAGACCAAAGCGCTTTAGACCTAGGTACATCTGGCAACCTAGGCAGAAGTTGAAAAACGCGTTTAGGAAAGCTGCAAAGAAAATAAAGCCAGCGCTCACCGCAACCAATACCGGAGCAAACCAGAAGCCAACCAGCCCCAAAAGTGCAAAGCCAAGTCCGACCTTCTGGGCGAACTGTGGTGGGCGTGAGTCTTCTAGCTCGCTAGGAGCAGCCAGTCGCGGGCGAACCAGCTTCTTGAAGACAAGTCCGTAAGGGTGAGTTTTTGGGCTGAACACGCTCCAGCTAAATAGCACTGCCAGCAGCACGATTAGCGGGTAGGCAGTGAAGAAGCCCCCTGGAGCTGAAACAGCAATACCAAACGCGGTAAGGGACAGCGCGCTTGTGATGGCGGCACCGAATCTTGGGCCACGAGGATCGATTAGTTCTGCACTCATTTGATTCCTAACTTAGTTAGCTCTTGTTGAATTAGTCCTGGTTTTGGAACACCGCTCACGCGGAAGGTCACTTCGCCTTTGGGGTTGAGGATAAAGACCGTTGGGGTTTGCGAAATGTTGAACTTGGCGGCCACATCGATTCGGTCGGTGAGGTCCACATCAGCATGAAGCACGCCTTCAGTGCGGCTCTCAATTTCCGCAAGCGAACGTCGAACCGCCGGGCACCGACCGCAGTACTCAGTCGAAAACAGCAGCAGAGTAGCGCTCTTGCCCGGATCAGTGACGGGCTGGCCATTTTGGTGAGCCCCAAGGCGTGCAAGGTCAATAATCTGGCTTCTTTGGATGCTTCGACCACTGCCGGTGGATACCTTGTAGAAGATCCCGGCAATTAGCGTGAGGCCTAAAAGTCCAAGCGCAAGATACAAACCGGTGAATTCCACTTGCCAAGGGTAAGCGATTGCACGGACCAGTTGCGGAGTGTTGCGCTTTTTTACTTTTTGCCTCGTCTAGGCTTGGGGACCGTGAATGAAATTCAATTTAGATCCGATATGACCGTTGAGCTGGTTCGAGCTTCCGCCAACGATGCAGATGTGCTTTATGCCGCAAGAGTTTCCACTCAGGGCGAGCAGACACTAGAGGGTGCGCTCAAGGCTGATGCCGAAACCGATAAGCGTGACAAGGGCTTGATCAACTACCTGATGCGCGATCGCCACGGATCTCCTTTTGAGCACAACTCACTTACTTTCTATGTTCAAGCTCCAATCTTCGTTTTCCGCGAGTTCATGCGTCACCGCATCGCAAGCTACAACGAGGAATCTGGTCGCTACCGTGAGCTTCAACCGGTTTTCTACGTACCAGGCCCAGAGCGCAAGTTAGTTCAGGTTGGAAAGCCTGGACACTATGAGTTTCTTGACGGTAGCGCTGAACAGACCGCACTGGTTGAACAGGAAACCATGGCTGTCACCCGAGCTGCCTATGAGGCTTACCAGCGCATGCTGGAGGCTGGAATTGCGCGAGAAGTGGCTCGTATCGTGCTACCGCTAAACATCTACTCGAGCATGTATGTCACCATGAACTCTCGTTCGCTGATGAACTTCCTATCGCTTCGCACCTCACGCGAGGGCACTCACTTCCCGTCCTACCCGCAGCGCGAGATCGAAATGGTTGCCGAGAAGATGGAAGATTTCTGGGCGGAACTTATGCCTTTGACCTATGAGTCCTTCAACGCCAACGGTCGCGTCGCTCCCTAGTCGAGTGAACATTCCGTAAATTTGCTCGATGCTGGAGATTTAAAGGGCTACACTAAATAGATAACCATCTATTTAGGAGCGACCTTGGCGATTGAGTTAAACCCCCAAGAAAAGCAAATGCACCTGCGATCCCTTGACGCGGTAGTAGATCGCTTCGCAGAAAAGTATCTAGGCGTATTTGCTAAAGAAACCATCGAGAGAGTGGTCTTCGAGTCATACGCGTCCTTGCTGCGGACAGCAACCAGCAACCAGCAGTTTCTGGTTGCGCGCGCAGAAAAGTTCTCCTTTGACCGTCTCAGGGCTTTGTTTGTATCGCAAGATGATTCTCGCAAACTAGGCCCCGAGGTCTTATTTGTCTGTGTTCAAAATGCCGGCCGCTCCCAAATGGCAATGGCTTTCATGCAGGCTATGGCAGGAGACAAGGTGACTGTAATGTCTGCTGGTTCGATGCCAGCCGCCGAAGTAAATGCCAATGCCATAGCGGTAATGAATGAGTTGGGATTGTCGCTTGAAGGCGCGTTCCCTAAGCCCCTTACTGATGATGTGGTGCGTGCCGCAGACGTGGTAATCACCATGGGCTGTGGAGATGCATGTCCTCTATACCCTGGAAAACGCTACTTGGATTGGAATCTCGAAGATCCCGCGGAGCTTGACCTCGATGGTGTCCGCCGCGTCAGAGACGAAATTAAGCGCCGAGTCGAACAGTTGCTGTCAGAGCTGCTTTAGTCTCCTAAGGTATCTTCGGAGTCAATCGGCACCAGCCGCTTCGAAATGCGAGTTCTGCGGAGCGTTAGGTAAAGCGACAATTCAATGAGCAGTGCGCTAATAAGATCAAGCACCACGGTCGCCACCAGCGTTGCCAACAGCACTAATGCGTCGAGTCTGGATTGCCTTGCCGTTTGCCTAAGTTCGTCGATTCGCACCATGTGATATGCGGTTGCAATTAGCACTCCGCCAAAGAATGGCACCGCGAAATTGGCCAGCGCCTGGCCAAAGAGTTCGCGATTAGGTTGGTGAGTGTCAAAACCGGAAAGCCGATCCGCAATCATTGCCTAGAGCAATGACTCCAAGCCTGCCAATAGGTTTTTCGCTAGG
>CAMAQN010000025.1 GCA_945860535.1 Auritidibacter sp. Marseille-P8566 | reverse complement strand
CGGCTACTGCACTGAGTAAGCCAAACTTCAGTAAGTTGGTCAGCGCGGATTGAGATTTCTTTCCGGACATAGACTCTAGGTTACCTGTCCCTTGCTGAAACGGAGCTGTTAATGACTAAGTGGGAATACATCACAACCCCCCTGCTACTTCACAAAGAAACTCAGATCTTGAACACCTGGGGCAACCAGGGTTGGGAGCTAGTTCAGGTGACGACCGGCCCTCAGGGCGGACTAATCGCTTTCTTCAAGCGTCAGGTTCAGGCATGACCATCGAGCAAAAGCTAGCCGAGCTAGGACTTGAGCTGCCAAACGTTGCCACTCCAGCCGGTGCCTACGTTCCAGCTGTGATCTCGGGCAACCTAGTGTTCACCGCCGGCCAGATTCCTCTGGTTGATGGTGTGCTAATGGCAACCGGCAAGGTTGGAAATGAGATTTCTCCGGAGTTTGCCAAGGAGATTGCTCAGCGCTGTGCCCTCAATGCGCTGGCTGCAATCAAGAGCGTGCTTGGTGACCTTTCTCGCGTCAAGCGCGTGGTCAAGGTCGTCGGCTTTGTTGCCTCCACCCCAGAGTTCACTGGCCAGCCGGGTGTGCTAAACGGCGCATCGGAACTTCTGGGCAAGGTGTTTGGCGATGCCGGTCTGCACGCTAGAAGCGCCGTAGGTGTCGCATCGCTGCCGCTTGACGCTCCAGTCGAAGTCGAACTAATCGTCGAATTCGTCTAGTACTTAGTCGTTCGCTCCTGCGTTGATGCGCCCGGTGATGGTGTCCATCACTGAGCTGTCAGCCAAAGTGGTTACGTCTCCAATTGGCCGATCTTCGGCAACATCGCGAAGCAGTCTGCGCATGATCTTGCCTGAGCGGGTCTTTGGCAATTCACTGACCACAAAGATGGTTCGTGGTTTTGCAATTGGACCAATCTCCTTGGCAACGTGGTCGCGTAGCATCTTGGACGTGTCCTGGTCAGAGCCAATCTCATCAAGGTGCGAGCTGCGCAAAATAACGAACGCCACAACCGCTTGGCCAGTGGTCTCATCCTTTGCTCCAACCACCGCTGCCTCGGCAACGAACGGGTGGGAAACCAAGGCTGACTCAATCTCGGCGGTAGATAGTCGGTGACCGGAAACGTTCATCACGTCATCAACTCGACCTAATAGCCACAGGTCTCCGTCTGCATCGAACTTTGCTCCGTCGCCGGCAAAGTACTTACCCTCAAAGCGTGACCAGTAGGTCTCCTTGTAGCGCTCTGGGTCACCCCAGATTCCGCGCAGCATCGAAGGCCACGGCTCTGTGATGGTTAGGTAACCGCCGTGACCAGGGCCGACCTCCTTGCCCTCATCATTGACGATCGCCAGCTCAATTCCAGGAAGCGCTACCTGAGCACTACCTGGCTTGGTAGCGGTGATGCCTGGAAGCGGAGAGACCATGATCGCACCGGTTTCGGTCTGCCACCAGGTGTCCACAATCGGAGCCTTCTTGCCGCCGATAACCTCTCGGTACCACATCCACGCCTCAGGGTTGATCGGTTCACCCACGCTGCCAAGCACGCGGATGGAGCTTAGGTCGTAGTGGGTGGTAACGCTGCTGCCGATCTTCATAAAGCTGCGAATTGCGGTAGGGGCTGTGTAAAGGATGTTCACGTGATACTTCTGAACGATGTCCCACCATCTTCCCCAGTCTGGCGAATCTGGAGTTCCCTCGTAAATCACCTGGGTAGCGCCATTTGCAAGGGGTCCATACACAACGTAGGTGTGACCCGTGATCCAGCCAACATCCGCGGTGCACCAGTAAACGTCTTGACCTTCGTGCAGGTCGAAAACATTCTTGTGTGTGTATGCAGCCTGGGTTAAGTAGCCGCCGGTGGTGTGCAGAATTCCCTTTGGTTTTCCAGTGGTTCCTGAGGTGTAGAGAATAAACAACGGGTGCTCGGCATTGAAGCCCTGGGCAATGTGCTCCCTATCTACCAGGCTGAGCTGCTCATCCCACCAAAGATCGCGCCCCTCGACCCAGGTCACCTCGGAATCGGTGCGGTTTACCACCAGCACGTTCTCAACGGTTGGGCACTTGTTGTCAGCCAACGCATCGTCAACGGCTGGCTTTAGCAAGCTTGCCTTACCCTTGCGGTAGCCACCGTCCGCGGTGATCACCAACTTGGCTTCGGCATCCTGGATACGTGAGGCAAGCGAGTCCGCCGAGAAACCACCAAAGATAACCGAGTGCACAGCTCCAACACGAGCAACGGCCTGCATCGCGATGATGGCCTCTGGGATCATCGGCATGTAGATGGCTACGCGGTCCCCGGGTTGAATGCCCAGCTTGATAAGGACGTTGGCAGCTTTCTTTACCTCGATTAGAAGATCAAGGTAGGTGTAAACCTTGGTGTCGCCTTGCTCACCCTCAAAAAACAGCGCTACTCGTTTGCCCCAGCCAGCCTCAACGTGACGATCCAGGCAGTTGTAGCTGATGTTCAATTCGCCGTCATGGAACCACTTGGCAAACGGGGCATTTGACCAATCAAGGGTTTTAGTGAAGGGCTTGTGCCAGTGTAAGTTTCTGGCCTGCTCGGCCCAGAACTCTAGGCGATCGGCCTTGGCTCGCTGATAGATTTCAGGCTGCGCAATCGCATTGGCAGCAAATTCCTTGCTCGGTGCGAAGCGTCTTTCCTCGTGAAGTAAGTTCTCAAGTTCATGTTCAACCGACATTTTGCCCTCCATGTGCTGACTTTCACATCATGCCAGATTCGCGGGAACCAAGGCTAAAAACTCTTGGATTGAAACCGACTCGAAGAAACTTCGACAAATGGGGGACAAAAGTGGTGATAACCGCATAACATTTGACTCTGGCTTCGGCCAGATGGCGACTGCAGCGTTCCCCCAATGCGCAGTCGCTCGCCGGCAGGTTTCCCCCAAACCTGCCGGCCCTTTCTTTTTCCACAGAAAACTTTTCTTGGCAGGATTGCTCTTGCCATAGGTCCACCATCTAGGCATGGAGATTCAGTTACCCAAATTACTTGCCGAGTTGATGGCTCAGCCTGGGTTGACCGACCTCGCCCTCAACGGCCATAGCCACACCTATATAGATGTCGGTGAGGGGCTTCAACGTACAACCAACCCTTTCGATTCAGAAGACGAGCTTTTTGGATTTTTGATTGAGCTGGGGTTTCAAAGCGGTTCTCGAATTGACATGGCAAAGCCAATCGCAGATTTCATGGTCGAGGGTTGTAGGTTTCACGCCGTGCTTGGGCAAGGAGTCTCGCCCAAGCCACTGGTCTCAATCAGACGACACCCGAATCAAATAATTCGATTGGACCACCTGGTCGAGGTTGGAATGCTCTCCTCTAGTCAGCTTGAGTTTCTAGGTGATGCTCTCAATCAGCGACAAAACATCGTGGTTGCCGGGGCAACTTCCTGTGGCAAAACCACTTTGCTTGGAGCACTCATCGCAGAACTTGATGAGCGAGTCATATGTATTGAGCAAATCCCAGAATTGCTGGTCTCAGAGCCAGCTATTTCACTTCACGAGCGTTCGGCCAACCAAGAAGGCGCGGGCGCAGTTTCTATGCAGCAGTTGGTTATAGAGGCCTTGCGAATGCGACCCGATCGAATTGTGGTGGGTGAGGTGAGAGGTAGCGAGTTTGGAGTTTTGCTGCAAGCCATGAACAACGGTCACACCGGCACTATGGCTACCCTGCACTCCAAAAACCTTGCGGATCTTCCCAATCGTTTGATCCTGCTGGGCCTGCTTTCGGGTTTTGACAGGGAGCTAACCGTGTCGATGGTTGGCCAATCTTTTGATCTGGTCCTGCAGCTTCAGCGAGTTGATGGGATTCGAAAGCTGACCCACATCGGAAAGCTGACCAGTGAGTTAGCGGTTATCGAGGTAGCGCTTTGAGCTCGGTGGCGAACTTTGGAGCTCTCATGGCATCGGGAGTGAGCATAAAGTCCGCGCTTGAGCTATCCGGTCTGCACCTTGCAGGATCAAGCCCCATCGAGAAATTGCTATCAACAGCTCTTTACTCAGGGGCACCAGTTCGCCAGGTTGCCAAGCGACTAGTTGGTTTTGAGTTAGATCTTGTGCGTTTTCGATCAGAACTTGCAACCGCCAATGCTGTGCCAATTGCCACCAGGAAACTATTGCTTTGGTTACCGGCGCTGTCGCTGGTGATGGGCCAGCTTGCAGGATTTGGAACCCTTGCCGCCATCATTCAGCCTCTCGGGGCGCTGGCCCTGGCTATCGCTGGAACCCTAATCCTTATTGGCATTCGATGGTCTGGGAAACTTCTTCGACCGCTTCTTGAAGAGCCTGAGCACCCAGCCCTTGAGCTACTCAGATTCAGCCTGCTGCTCTCTGCTGGCACACCACTAAATTCCTCCCATCCAAAAGCTGTATCAAAGCTGGTGGAACTGAGCCGTCTGACCGGTGCTCCACTTCGAGAGTTGGTCGAGATTCAAATAGAACTGGTGACCCAGCGCGCCCTGCAAGAGGCGATGGCAAAAGCCAAGCGGATGTCTATCGAGCTATTGGTTCCAATGTCGCTTACCGTTTTGCCCGCTTTTTTGATATTGACAATCGTCCCGATGCTGATCGGTTTCGGGCTCTAAAGAAAGGAAAGAAAATGAAGCAATTGGTAAGTGACCGAGGTGCCATCACCGCCGAGTATGCGATCGCAACTCTAGGAGGAGTGGCATTTGCAGGACTGTTGATTTTGGTTATGCGATCGGATGCAGTTCGCGATTTGCTATTTGGACTGGTGGCCAGAGCTCTTGGTATTCAGTGATCAAAAAGGAGCTGTGACGGCAGAGTTCATGCTGCTGTTTCCAACCGTTGTGCTGGCCCTAGCTGGAGTTCTTGGGGTATTTCAGCTTGGGGTAGTGCAGCTGGAGCTCACTCGTGATGCATTTACTCAAGCGCGGCAGCTTTCGATTCATGGGTCACTACTTCCAATCGCAGGAGCCGAGTTCAAAAGCTTTAGACAAGGGCAATTGGTATGCGTGGTTGCCCAAAAGAGGCTTGCAATTGAATTGGAGGCAAGGGCTTGTCTTTTCCAACATGGAAGCTAGATTCCGGCAGCATTTCCGCTGCACTCGCAATCTCTTTGGCTGCCGTGCCAAGCTTTTTGCTGGCCTGCGGATTCGCCATTCAGCTAGCTTTTTGGCAGCAGCAGGTGCAATTGGTAGCGGATGCGGCAGCCCTTACCGCAAGTGAAACGGCTAGAGGGTTAATCTCTGGTTACTCTTGCGAAAACCCGGAACAAATTGCCGCCCGATTTGACTTAGAGCTTGACACATGTCGTATTGTCGGTTTCAGTGCGTTGGTGAAGGTGTCGAAATCTTTACCACCAATTCGATTGACAGCCCAAGCAATAGCGGGGCCACCTAAGTAATAAGGAGAGCTTTTTTGCCAAAGAGATTGGTGATTGTTGAGTCACCGGCCAAGGCCAAAACCATTGCCAAGTATCTGGGCAGTGATTTTGAAGTTCTTGCGTCCGTTGGTCACATTCGCGATTTGGCGGAGCCAAAAGATGTTCCAGCCGACAAGAAAAAGGGTCCGCTGGGTAAGTTCTCAATCGATGTCGACAATGACTTCCTACCTTTTTATGTAGTGTCCCCAGGCAAGTCCAAGACTGTTAGCGACCTAAAGGCTGCGCTCAAGAAAGCTGACGAGCTTTACCTCGCAACCGATGAGGACCGCGAGGGCGAGGCAATTGCTTGGCACCTGTTGGAGGTTCTAAAGCCAAAGGTTCCGGTTCGTCGCATGGTGTTCAACGAAATCACCAAGGAAGCGATCCAAGAGGCAGCCAATAACACCAGAGCCCTGAACGAAGATTTGGTTCAGGCTCAGGAGACCAGGCGCGTGGTAGACCGTTTGGTTGGATATGAAATTTCGCCAGTGCTTTGGAAAAAAATCAACCGCGGCCTATCTGCAGGACGAGTCCAATCTCCGGCGATCCGAATGATTGTGCAGCGAGAGCGCGAGCGTATGGCATTCGTAACCGCCGGTTACTCGAGTGTCACGGCATCGATGAGTAAGTCTGAAATTGATTTTGAGGCCAAGCTAACCGCCATCGACGGCCAGAAGCTGGCTTCTGGCAAGAGCTTTGATGAAAACGGCAAGCTAAGCGGCTCTGCCCTTGTGCTGGCTCCAGCCAAGGCTGAGCAACTAGCCAGCGCTCTAAAGTCGCAGATGCTAACTGTGTCGCAGGTGGAGGCAAAGCCTTCGACCCGCAAGCCATACGCACCGTTCACTACCTCTACTTTGCAGCAGGAAGCTTCTCGTAAGTTGGGTATGAGCGCCAAGCAGGCCATGGATACTGCTCAGCAGCTTTACCAAGAGGGTCACATCACCTACATGCGTACTGACTCTCCAGCGCTTTCTCAGCAGGCAATTTCTGCTGCCAGAGCCCAAGCGGCAGAGTTGTTTGGCAAAGAGTTGGTAGCGGATGCACCAAGGATCTACGGCTCAAAGTCGAAAAATGCCCAGGAGGCCCACGAGGCGGTTCGCCCTTCCGGTGAGGTTTTCAAGCACCCAAGTGAGCTGGCATCGGTTCTGCACGGAAGATTGCTTGCGCTTTACGAATTGATTTGGCGACGGACAGTTGCTTCCCAGATGGCAGATGCAAAGCTCTCGACAACCTCGGTTAAATTCGGCGTGAATCTATCAGGTGAAGAACTAGAGCTCTCGGCCAGCGGAACCACCGTCACCTACAAGGGATTCCTTGCTGTCTATGACGAGACTCGTGAAGACGATGGCGATGAACAGGCTAAGTTGCCCCATCTTGAGGTCGGGGACCAGATTTCTGTAAATGAGGCAACCGCAAAGTCACACCAGACTCAGCCGCCTGCAAGATATACCGAAGCATCTTTGGTGAAGGCATTGGAGGAGCAGGGGATTGGAAGACCGTCCACCTACGCAGCCATCATCTCGACGATTCTGTCTAAGGGCTATGTCGTCAAGCGCGGCAGTGCTTTGGTCCCAGAGTGGATCGCCTTCACTGTTACTCGCTTCTTGGAAGAGAATTTCGGCAACCTTGTTGATTTTGAGTTCACCGCCAAGATGGAAGAAGATCTTGACCGGATCGCGCTTGGTGAGCTGGATCGCTCTAGCTGGCTAAAGAACTTCTACTTCTCTGAAACAGGGCTCAAGAACACCGTTGAGTCGCTAGGTGAATCAGATCCGAGGCTAATCAACAGCTTTGAAATCGCCGAAGGCATCTTGCTTCGAACCGGAAAGTACGGCCCATACCTTGAGGTGATGGAGGATGGCGAGCGCAAGCTTGTAAATATCCCCGAGGGCCTTACCCCAGATGAGCTAACTCACGAGAAGGCAATAGAGCTAATCAATACCCCGGCCGCTGAGGACAGGGTCCTGGGAGCAGAGCCGACCAGCGGTCTGGACATCATTGTCAAGGACGGTCGCTACGGACCATACGTGACCTTGGTTGACGAGGGAAACCCAAAGCCAAAGACAGCATCGCTGTTCAAGACCATGAGTGTCACCAGCGTGAGCCTTGAAGAAGCTATCAAGTTGTTGTCATTACCTAGAGTGCTAGGAAATGATCCAGAATCTGGCGCGGAGATCACCGCTCAAAACGGTAAATTCGGCCCATACCTCAAGCGCGGAACTGACTCTCGATCGCTAACCGGGGAAGAACAAATCTTCGAACTAACGCTTGAAGAGGCAGTCGAAATCTACAAGCAGCCAAAATACAGCGCTCGCAGAACCGCATCGACCCCGCTCCGCGAGTTCGGTGAGGATCCAGCCTCCGGTCAGCCGGTATTTGCAAAGACCGGTCAATTTGGAAACTACGTGACCGACGGCGTAATCAACGCCACCGTGCCAAAGGACGAGCCATTGGAAGAAATCTCCAACGACCGTGCCTTCGAGCTGCTGGCGATTAGGCGTGAGAAGCTTGGGGTGGCACCGGGAGAGGTGCCAAAAACTTCAAAGGCTAAGAGTTCTAGGAAAAAGCGCTGACGTGTTTATTACTTTCGAGGGTATCGACGGGGTTGGAAAGTCAACTCAGTTAGACCTATTGCAAAGCTGGCTTGAGGGTCGCGGCCGCGAAGTCATGAGAACCCTCGAACCCGGTGGCACCGAACTTGGCCAAGAAATTAGACACCTTTTACTTCACCGCAAAGGCGATGTTGCCGCCCGCGCCGAAGCGCTTCTCTATGCCGCTGACCGCGCCCACCATGTTGCCACCAAAATTCGCCCGGCTCTAGCAAGCGGCAAAGTAGTTCTTAGCGATCGATACTTCGATTCATCGGTTGCCTACCAGGGAGCAGCTCGGGAGCTGGATGTCACCGAGGTCAGAAACATCTCACTGTGGGCAGTGGACAACCTAGTCCCAGACCTCACGGTTTTGTTGGATCTTGATGCCCACGCTGCGATTTCACGCAGAAACAAAACCGGGACCGAGCCAGATCGTCTTGAGCGCGAAAAAGTAGATTTCTTCGAAAGAGCGCGTTCGCAGTATTTAGAACTTGCTAAAGAGCCACGCTTTTTAGTGGTCGATGCAACCTTGTCCATCGACGAGATTCAAGAGCAAATTAGAGCTCGGGTTTTGACCATGGAGAAAAGTTGAGCCACCCAGTTTGGGATGAGCTGCTCGGTCAGCCTGAGGCAATTGAGCAACTTCAGAAAGCGGTGGCGGGAAAGCCGGATTCGGTTCATCACGCCTGGCTCTTCACCGGTCCTGCGGGATCGGGCCGCAGCAATCTAGCCAAGAGCTTTGCCGCTGCCCTCGAATGTGCTGAGGACGGTTGTGGGCAGTGCCAACAGTGTCGCTTGGTGCAGGCAGATGCTCACCCAGACGTTTCAATGCTGGTCACCGATCGAGTGGTTATCAGCATCGAAGAGGTACGAGACCTGGTTTCTCGCTCATCTATGTCAACCACAATTGGTGATTACCGAGTGGTCATCATCGAGGATGCAGATCGCATGACGGAGCGCACCTCAAATGTTTTACTAAAAGCATTAGAAGAACCTGCCGAGAAGGTGGTTTGGATTCTTTGTGCCCCTAGCGTCTCAGACCTGTTGCCAACCATTCGCTCAAGAACTCGCAATGTGAACCTAAGGTTGCCTTCTATTGATGAGGTTGCGACCCTTTTGGTGCAGCGCGATGGCGTGGCCTTGGGCCTAGCGAGAAAGTCTGCGCTGTTGGCTCAGAACCACGTTGGCATGGCAAGACGACTCGCACTCTCCTCAGACGCGCGGTCTCGAAGGTCCGAGACTCTAAGAGTCTTGATGTCAATCTCCAATCTCAGTTCCGCCATGGTTGCCGCCGAGAAGCTTTTGGGTGTTGCCAAGCGCGATGCCGAAGCATCCAGCGCTGAAAAAGATGCTTTGGAAAAAGATGCCCTGATGAAGGCATACGGTCTGGCGGTCGACGAAAAGCTTCCGCCTAACCTGCGCTCGCAATTCAAAGAGCTCGAGGAGAATCAAAAGCGCAGGGCAACCAGGGCGCTTCGCGATGGAATTGATCGAATCTTCACGGATGCCGAGTCAATTTACCGAGACCTGATGGCACTGCAACTAGGTGCCGAAGTCGAACTTGTGAACACCGAGATTGAGTCCGATTTGCTGCAGCGATCGCAGGGCACCTCAATCGAGCAGACCATCGCAATCCTAGATGCCATAACCCAATCCAGGCAGCGGCTGGCATCCAACGTCAGGGACCTGCTGGTTCTAGAAGCTCTCTGCACCAACTTCATCTTCCGGGGTTCTCTTGCGGCTTAGAGCGCTTGCGCTGTCGGTTTTGTTAGTCCTCACCGGCTGCACAGCGACAGTGCCAAGTCCAATCGAGCAGGTTCAATCCGGCGTCGATTTCTCTCAGCAGCAGATCAGCTGGGAAGCTTGTGATCCTGGTTTTGAGTGCTCAGAAGTGGCTGTCCCGCTCGATCACCTAAACCCAGACGGGCAGGTTTTTGAACTCGCCCTGATTAGAAAAGCTGGAACAGACAACCTTTCCCCGCTATTGATAAACCCCGGAGGCCCAGGTGCAAGTGGAGTGGCTTATGTTCGAGATAGTTATGAAAGTCTCGGCACCGAAAAGCTTCGAAGTAATTTCCAGCTGATTGGCTTTGATCCCCGTGGAGTGGGGAAGTCAGCCCCGGTGACCTGTAGTGACATGAACCTGAAGGACCAGGTTTACTACGAAGAATCCGGCTTCCCGCTGGGATCCGATCAAGACCTTGAGGTATCCAAAGACCTTTTGACGAGGTTTGCCGCCTCCTGCCAAGAGTCCGGTTTTGATGTTTCTTATTTCAACACCCAGCAGGCTGCGCGAGATATGGATGTGATTCGCTCTGCACTTGGCGTTGAGAAACTTGATTACTTGGGATTCAGCTACGGCACCGAACTTGGTGCTACCTACATCGCTCTCTTCCCCGATCGGGTCGGCAGGTTCGTTCTCGATGGAGCAGTAGATCCGACCCTGAGTTCCGGTGAGTCAACTGTCAATCAAGTTGCCGGCTTTGATAAGGCCTTTAGTACCTACTTGGCAGACTGCCTCGCGCAAGATGTTTGCCCATTCGCAGGAAGCGTAGACGACGCTCTGCAACGGGTAGATGAGCTACTAATAGACCTACAAAAAACCAAGCTAGCGACTCAGTATGACCGTGAGGCTGGCCTTACAGTTGCGCTCTATGGGATCTTTGCGGCACTTTATTCGCAAGCGTCTTGGCCGTATCTAACCCAAGCTTTTGAAGAGGCGTTTCAGGGGGATGGCTCGACGCTGCTGTTGCTTGCCGACTTCTACAACGACAAGGACCCGGATGGCGGCTATCTCTCGAACATTAATGAGGCAAACACCGCTATCAATTGCGCTGATGAGCGGGTCGCACCTGAAGACTTTGCCATGGTGAAGCAGGCCGCGCTCGAGGCCAGCCAAATCTTTGGTAAGTACTTCGCATACCCAGAATTAGGTTGCCTTGGTTGGCCTGAGGGACGATCCATGGTCGCACTCGATTACACCGTCGCACTACAAGTAGGCCCTTTGGTAATTGGAACAACCGGAGATCCGGCAACTCCTTACCAGCAGGCGGTTAGTCTGGCCAAGCTCCTAAGTGGAGCAACGCTTCTAACCTTCAAAGGTGAAGGTCACACAGCCTACGGTTCGGATACTTGCGTCAATGACTATGTCGAGAGTTATCTGCTGGGTGAAAATCTTGGATCGGCAGAACTTATCTGCGGTTAGTTCTTAGGCAAACAGTCCCAGCAGAATCGCAATAAAAATGGCAACAAAGATTGCTGGGGTTACAAACTTGGCGATTTCTAGCCATGGTCGGAAGCTGATAATTCTCTCAACCAGAGGGTTCTTATCACTTACCAGCTTTAGTGCATCAATTGTTGCCTGGGCCTGTGAAGCCGCCGAATACTCTGCCAATGCTCCAAGGATTCCGCTTGCCAGAAGAATAAAGGCGAAACCAATCTTGAGGTAGTTGCTGGAGCCGGCAATTTCTGGGGTCGCAATCGCAGCAAATGCCAATAGTCCGGTCGGTGCAAGCTGGGCCAAAATCAGGTGCAGGCGATTTGTGTTGAATTCTCGGATTAGTTGCGAGGTTTCCATGGTTGCCCTTTCAGGAGACATAAACAGATGCCTAGTAAGAACACCAAGCTACAAGAAAAGCTTTCAATTCGCTTTCGAAAGCTACTTTCAGGCGCAACCGATGGCAACCCGCCATGGCTTGCGGTTGTAGCTGAAGGTGATGACATTGGAATGTTTTCCCCACAGGATGCACCTTGGGTAATTCACCGAGACTTCTCCACCTTGGTCGGGGGAGTAAGAGCGCTATTAATGCAGGCACTGCACCCAGGGTCTCTTGCCGGGGTTGCTCAGCATTCCAGGTATGAGCAGGATCCTTTGGGTCGACTCTCCGGAACTATTCGTTGGTTGACCGTCACAACTTTTGGATCCAACCAGGCAGTTCAAAATGAAGCCGGGCGAGTCAATCGCATGCACACCAGAGTCAACGGAGAGTACCAAACGGCACAGGGCGAAACTTCAAGCTATCGAGCCGCTGACCCAAGACTTCTGCTGTGGGTCCACATCGCCTTTATGGAAAGTTTCCTAAGGTCACATCAGAACTATTCGAAAGCACCAATTCCCGGCGGAGCGGATGCCTATGTGAGGCTCTGGGGTAAATCTGTTGCGCCACTAGGGCTTGACGATGTTCCAACTTCGGAATCAGAACTAAACAAGTTGCTTGATGAGTTTTCCGAGGAGCTGATCATCACCGACCAGACTCGCGCTGTTATTAAGTGGATTAGGAATGCGCCGCTACCGCCACTGACAAAACCCGTCTACAAACTTCTGTTCCACTCTGCTGTTGCAAGCCTTGATCCAAGGTTCAGGGAGCTAATTGGAATTCGATCTGCGCCACTTTGGCTGTTGCGTCCGATCACCACAAGCCTGCTAGCTCTGATGCGTTTTGCTATCGGGCCTGAGTCGCCGATTGAGGATGCTGCACTAAGGCGAATTGACCGTGTTTTGTCCTCTCAAGGGAATGCCGAGCATTCCCAAAAGGTTGA
>CAMAQN010000024.1 GCA_945860535.1 Auritidibacter sp. Marseille-P8566 | reverse complement strand
TCTGCACCACTACCGACTCAGTACTAGGTAAGTTCCTGCTTCGGCATCCAAACCTCACGAATAATCAATAGCACGCTGGCAGCAATAGGAATAGCAATCAGCGCTCCAAGAACACCCATTAGGGTTCCGCCGGCAAGTGCTGCGATAACAACGGCAGCCGACGGGATAGAAACCGCCTTTTTCATGATTCTTGGTGAAACCAGGTAGGCATCGATCTGCAGGTAAATCAAGTAGAAGATTCCCACCGCAATCGCTGTTTCAAACCCTGCCAATAGCGAGAACGAGGTGATCAGGACGAATGCGATCACTGGTCCCACCAATGGAATAAGTGCAAATAGGAAAGCGATAAAGGTCAACAGCAATACGAAAGGTGCCTGCACAATGCTTAGGAAAGTGAACACCACTGCTGCGTGAATAAGCGCAATCGAAAGTTGTCCAATAACCCAGCGACCAACCGAAGTGGAGATTTGATCTGAAATGCTAAAAAACGACTCTCGCTTGGAGCTGGAAACCAACTTGCCCAGGTACTCGCGTATTTGATCGAGAGAGGCCATGAAATACAGGGTCAGGATTCCAACCAGAATCACACCAAATGTTGCACTCACAACACCGAGGCCAACCTCAAATACGCCACCGAGAAGTGTCGGCCAGTTCGCGGAATTAGACACAAAGTCGATCAGTCCGTTTCCAGCATTGGTGAGCGAGCCACTTAGGCGCACATCCCACTGCGAAATCAATTCCAGGCTAAAGAAGCTCGAAATCAAAGTTGGAACCTGCTGGATGAAGATCGCAGCCTCTTCGATCGCGACCGGAAGGGCGAGTGAGATTAGTAGCGCCAACGAACCGAAGAATCCCAGCACCACAACTGTTATGGCCAGGATTTTTGGAAACTTGATCTTTTGCAGCAGCTTCACAAGCGGGTTTAGTCCAAGAGCAAGTAATAACGCGAAGACAACATAGGTAATAACGGTTGCCAACTGGGAGACCGCGGTGGCCAGCAAAATTGCGGTCATCACACCTAGACCCGCGGTTAGACCAGTTTGGAATCCGCCGGTCAGTCTAGTTTTCTGTTCCATCAGCCCTCGTTCAATAGTGCGCTAGATACTAAGTTACGCGCCTGTATGCGAATCTAGCCGATTGCCACCGCCTAATTAGCTTTTTGGTTGTGCGCGAGGGCGGGGTCTGCGTCTTAGGGAAGTTTGCAGCGCTCGGGGTAAACTTGCACGACTGATACAGACCTTGGAGTTCGTTTGCTGCGCTTTTGGCTTTCCATGACCACCTTTGTGGTTGGGCTGACGCTGTCCGCAATCGGATTGGTGAACCAGCTGGAAAATCAGCCACTGAATTTAATTGTTGCCCAGACAGAATTCACCACGCCAACCACCTACGTGATGATTCCCAACAAGGTGCTCACCGCCTATCCGGGCAAGGTCTCAGTAACCGCCAATAACGATGGCGAAGTCTTCCTTGCCGCCGGCAGAGAGTCGGACATTGTTGGCTGGATAGGCAAGGCCCAATACACCGAGGCTCGACTGTCGGTAAACCAGGTAAAAGAGCAGGTCGTGCTTTCCGAGGTAGAGCGCGCGGGCAGCGGAGAACTTGCCGACCCACGCGGCTCCGATCTCTGGAGGCTCGAAGTTGCAGAGAATTTCGAGGGCAAGGTATCCGTCCCCGAGGGTAACGAGGTTGGAGTTTTGATTGCTGCCAAAGGAGTCGACTTAGCCCCAAGAAAAATCATGATCGAATGGGATCTTGAAGACCAGGGTGCTCCAATCGCACCAATCACTCTGATCGGCTTGGCTCTGATGAGCATCGGCGCGCTTTGGAGTTTGTGGTTGTTCCTTATCAGCTATCGGAAGTCAAGGATCACCAGAAACTGGAGCGGACCCAGGCGTCGAAGGGCTAAATTCAAACTTCCAAAATTTGGAAAAAAGAAATCCGAGCCACAAGCTCCCATCACCTCTAGAAGGCAGTCCAGAGCTCTCAAGTTCGTAGCACTTGCTCTGATTCCAGCCGCACTAGCCGGCTGCACCCCGGAATATGTCAATCCAGTTTTGAGCCCAAGCCCGTCTCCGGCTCAAGACACTTTGACTCCTGTGATGACCAAGGATCAGCTCAAGCGAATCCTGGGCGAGATCACCGAGGTAGTAGCGCTCTCCGATGCCGAACTGGACCGCGAGAGCATCGAGGTTAGGGTTTCAGGCCCAGCACTGGTGGCAAGAAGAGCCGCTTACAACATTGCCCGTAGAACCGAGAACCCAGCGCCTCCAGCCCCGCTTTTGGCAGAGCCGATTCAGTTGTTCTTGCCAAGCGCGACCGACACCTGGCCACGCTCGGTGATGGTTGTAACGGGGGAGCAGACCCTGACGATGTTGGTCCTGCGTCAAGAAAGCGCAAGGGATCAGTACAAGCTCTACCAGTACATGGATATTCTGCCTGAGGTTGATTTCCCTGAGGTCGCCGGCGAAGAGGCTGGAGCGAACACTGTAAAGGAAGACAGCAAGTTCTTGCTGATGCCGCCAACTGATCTTGCAAACGCGGTTGGAAGTCTTCTAAACGAGGGCCCCGATTCCACCTGGAGCATCTTGATGGATGGCGAAAACCAGTACATCAACGATGTTTCTTCGGTGCAGCGCACATTGGCAGAAACGCTCAGCAATGCGAACGTCACCTTTGACCACAAGCTCTCAACCGATGGCATGGTGCTGCTCACATCCGGTGAGGGTGGAGCTTTGGTCGGAATGTACATGATTGACACCTACACGATCATTCCTAAGGAACCTGGCGATGCGGTTGCCATCTCCGGGCAGGAAGCCATTCTGCTGGGAGCCGGCGGATCCGCCACTGGTATCGAAACCAGATACGGTGCGATGCTGCTGTTCCATATGCCTGCCGCGGGGTCGGAATCCAGGGTCAGACTGCTAGGTGCCACCCAACAGCTTCTAACCGCAGTATCGCTAGGTGGGTAATGAGTAATTTCTCTGGGGCTTTTGATCTATCGAAGCTGACAAACCAAAATCCAGCTCAGGGCAATGGCAATGTGGTTTCTGGTTGGCTAATTCCTGCCGACGAACAAGTCCTCAGACGCTACCTGCAGCTTTCTGAGAGCGTTCCAGTCCTAATGCTTATCGTTGACGGCTCTGAGGTGTCAAATGCGCTCAGCGGCCTTGTGGAGCAGGTTATTACTGCCGCTAAGGGTCGCTTTGCGGGTATTCAGGTCGACATCAGGACTTCTCCTCAGCTAGCCCAGGCGATTGGGGTCACTGAAGCCCCAGCTATGGCGGCGATCTTGGCGGGTGCGCCAACGCCACTATTCAAAGGCCTTGTTACCCAAGAGCAACTAGTGCAGGTTCTAGGGCAGGTATTGCAGATGGCCGCCCAAAGCAATTTGACCGGAACCGTATCGGTCTCTGAGGCTGCTGCAGAGCCGGTGAGAAAGCTAACCCCCGAGCACCAGGACGCTGTTGACGCTGTGGAGCGTGGGGATCTGGTTGATGCGCTGGCTAAGTTTGAAAAATTGGTCGTCGAATACCCAAGCGATCAAGAGATTAAAGCTGGTTTGGCTCAGGTTCAATTACTGCACAGGCTCCAAAATCCTGTCACTGAGACTGAGCTAGACAAGCTATTTGCTCAGGCCGACCAGATTTTGATAACCGGTGAGGCAGATGCAGCCTTCGATCTTTTGTTGACACGTTTTGCGACCGATTTTGATTTGCGCGACCAAATCAGGCAGCGTTTGCTTGATCTGTTCACCGTGACCGGTGATTCTCACGAAGCAGTATTGGCGGCAAGACGAAAACTTGCTTCGCTGATGTTCTAGGAAAGCTTTAGCCAAACTGAACCCAGTGGCGGGACGGTTATCTCCGCTGAGTAAGGGCGACCGTGACTCTGGTGCTCCTGGGTTTGCACGCCACCGAAGTTACCAACACCACTTCCGCCATAAATTTCGGCATCGGTGTTCATAATCTCTTTCCAGGCACCAGGCTTTGGAAGACCGAGTCTGAAGTTGTGATACGGGTGACCTGCAAAGTTCACCACAACTGCAATTGGGTTTCCGGTGGCATCAAAGCGTAAGAAGCTGAGGATGTTTTGATCGGCATTGCCGCCATCTATCCACTGGAAGCCAGCGTGGTCATGGTCTAGTTCCCAAAGGCTTGGGTTTTCAACATAAAGCTTGTTCATATCGCTCACCAGCTGCTGCATGCCGCGGTGTGGGTGGTGATCTACTAGCCACCAATCCAAATCCCTAGTTTCGCTCCACTCGCTTGGCTGGGCAAATTCTTGCCCCATAAACAAGAGCTTCTTGCCCGGGTGCGTCCACATAAATGCCAGGTACGCTCGCATGTTTGCCAGTTTCTGCCAGTGATCCCCAGGCATCTTCGATAAAAGCGATCCCTTGCCGTGAACAACCTCGTCGTGGCTAATTGGAAGCACAAACTTCTCGTCATAGGCGTAAAGCATCGAGAAGGTGATCTCACCGTGGTGGTACTTTCGCCAGGCTGGGTCACGCTGGATGTATTCCAGCGAGTCATGCATCCAACCCATGTTCCACTTAAAGCCAAAGCCCAAACCGCCAAACTCGGTTGGTGCTGAGACTCCCTGGAATGCGGTTGATTCCTCGGCCATCATCATGATTCCCGGGTTACGGCGATAAGCCACTGCGTTGGTTTCCTGCAGGAACCTAATTGCATCTAGGTTTTCGCGACCGCCGTGAATATTCGGCAACCACTCACCGTCTTCGCGGCTGTAATCCAAGTAGAGCATCGATGCCACAGCGTCAACGCGCAGCGCGTCAATGTGGAATTCCTCTAGCCAGTAGCTGGCATTGGCAACTAGGAAGTTTCTAACCTCGGTGCGGCCAAAGTTGAAAACGTGGGTGCCCCAGTCCGGGTGGTCACCGCGACGAGGGTCAGCATCTTCGTAGATTGCCTCACCGTCATAATTCGCTAGTGCCCACTCGTCCTTAGGGAAATGAGCTGGCACCCAGTCCAAAATCACGCCGATACCGGCATTGTGTAATTCGTCAATTAGGAACCTGAGGTCATCCGGGGTTCCAAAACGTGAGGTAGGGGCGTAATAGCCGGTTACCTGGTAGCCCCAGCTGCCACCAAATGGGTGCTCAGCCAAAGGCATGAACTCAACGTGAGTAAAACCTAAGTACTTCACATGTCCGATTAGCTCCGGTGCCAAATCGCGATAATTTTTGGGTCCGCGCCATGATCCAAGGTGCAATTCGTAAATCGACATGGGGGACTTCAGCGCATCGGTGCGAGCGCGCTGGTTCATCCAGTCTTTGTCTCGCCACTTATATTCGCTGAGATCAACCACGGAGGAAGTTGCCGGTGGCACCTCAGTGCGCCTTGCCATCGGGTCGATCTTGCTGATCCAATTCCCAGCCTTGGTGAGAATCTGAAACTTATACATCGCTCCGGGTTTTACTCCCGGGATAAACAGCTCCCAAATACCGGTGCCGCCCATTGACCGCATTGGGTAGCAGGTGCCGTCCCAAGAATTAAAGTCACCAATCACTCGAACTGCTTGGGCATTTGGAGCCCAGACCTTAAAGCTCACACCCGAGGTGTCGCCTAAAGTGTCCGACTGCTCAACAAAGTGCGCACCGAGGGCTTGCCAGAGCTGCTCGTGGCGACCCTCACCAATTAGGTGCAGATCCAAATCACCGATCATTGGTAGGTAACGGTAAGGGTCATCGCTAACCCAGTCCGGAGCCGACTCGTATTTTGCGGTCAGTCGGTAATCGCCGGGGAGTTTGCCCTTGCCCTGATACTCCCAAACTCCACCAAAGCGGTGGGTTAGTTCAAAGCTGTCCTTTTTGCCCTTGGCAGTAACGCTTTTTGCAAATGGGCGAAGGGTTCTGATGACCCAGTCCTTGCCGTCTTGGTGCAGACCCAGAATCGAATGCGGGCTGTGATGCCTAGATTCGGCTAAGAGTTGCAGCCCTTCGGCTTCTGGATTCATGCTTCAACTCTCAAGATGTGGGCTGGCTCTGTGAAGGAGTCCAGGCGCACGTAACTGTGCTCACCCCAGACAAATTTCTGGCCGGTAATCAAATCCGTAACCTTGAGTTCACCCTTCACCCCTAGAGCTTCAAGGTTTAGGTGGACAGTGGTCTCGCGCACCGAGTGTGGGTCGGTGTTTACCACGACCAACACCGTGTTCGCCTTGCCGCCATTGTGCTCGGCAGCAATGTGCTTTGAATAGACCAATACCTCAGGGTCATCGCTGTAGTGGGTTACTAGGTTTCGAAGTTGCTGCAGGGCTGGGTTTTCCTTGCGGATCTTGTTCAGAAGACTGACCCTTGGAATCAAAGTGTCCTGAGACTTTAGGGCTGTTGCCCAATCGCGCACCTTGATCTCAAACTTCTCGCTGTCGATGTTCTCTTCCGCGCCAGGGCGGGCCACCGACTCGTATAGCTCAAAACCTGAGTACATGCCCCAGATAGCGCCTGCGGTGGCGGCAATGGTGGCTCGAATCTTGAATGCCGGCTTGCCACCAAATTGCAGATAGCTGGTGAGGATGTCAGGGGTGTTTACCCACAGCGCTGGCCTAAAGAAGTCCGCACTTTGGTGAGCGAGTTCGTTTAGGTAATCAACTAGCTCGTCCTTGTGGTTGCGCCAAGGGAAATAGCAGTAGGACTGTTGGAAACCAGCTTTACCGAGAGCGTGCATCATCGCTGGGCGGGTAAAGGCTTCGGCTAGGAAGATAACCTCAGGGTGCCTTTGGTTCACCTCAGCGATAAGGCGCTGCCAGAAGTCAACCGGCTTGGTGTGAGGGTTATCGACTCGGAAAATCTTGACTCCGAAAGACACCCACTTGTTGATGACTCTCAGCACCTCGTCAAAGATGCCCTGAGGGTCATTGTCAAAGTTCACCGGGTAGATGTCTTGATACTTCTTTGGTGGGTTCTCGGCATAAGCGATAGAGCCATCAGCCCGCTGGCTAAAGTATTGCGGATTTATTTTGACCCAGGGGTGATCAGGGGCAGCCTGCAGGGCAAGGTCCATGGCAATCTCGATGTTCAGCTTGTTGGCAGCTTTCACAAAGGACTTGAAGTCAGACTCGGTGCCAAGTTCTGGGTGAATGGTGTCGTGACCACCAGCGCTACTGCCGATCGCCCATGGAGAACCAGGGTCATTTGGCCCGGCAATCATGGTGTTGTTAGGACCTTTGCGGTGAGAAGTACCGATGGGGTGAATAGGAGGAAGGTAGAGCACCTCAAAGCCCATCTGAGCTACGCGGTCAAGACTTTTCTGTGCGGTCTTGAAATTCCCGCTGACAGCCACACCTTCTTTGTTTCGAGTTGCACCTTCGGATCTTGGGAAAAACTCATACCAGGCACCGGATCCTGCAAGACGGCGCTCGCAGAGCACTGATCTTGAATCGCTAAGGGTCTCAAGGTTTCGAAGTGGATTGCGATCGGAAACGAGGCTTAGCCCAGCCGCAAGCGCAGCCGTTAGGCGCTCACTCGGGGTTGATCCGGACGTCACAAGGTGCTTAGCAAAGTCGGTTAGGGCTTTTTTGTCTTTGCCCTTGGCGCTCTCGGCCAAACGATTTAGGAGCTTCTCGCCCTCGAGCATCATTAGCTCTTCGTCAACTGATGCCGCAAGCTTCACCTCGGCGTTGTGCAGCCAGGTGTGGTACTCGTCGTCCCAGGCGCTGATCTGGAACTCCCAGGTTCCGATTTGGTCGAGCAGAACCTGCGTGATCCATTCATCAAGGCCCAAACGGCCTTCCTGCAGGCGAATTCTTTGGCTTTCGCCCTTTGGTGAGTTGAGTAACAGTTCAACAGCAATTAGGTCATGACCCTCACGGAAGGAGGTTGCACCGAAGGTTATTACCTCTCCTTGAAAAGCCTTGGCGGGAAAGTCTCCGCCTTCGACCTCAGGCCAAACCTTGCTGATTGGTATGCGTCCAATGACTTTATTTTCTTTACCCACATTGTCAATTTAGTGATTTTGTGACCGGGTGGGTTGTAAACCACGCAATTGGTTAGCGAACGATAAAAAGCTGCATGCTGGTTTCAACCATTCGAAGCTTCGCCCCAGCCTTCAAAATGATGCTCCGCTTGGGTGGGAGTTCGAGTGAGCTGTCCCACAAAAGTTCGAATTCCTCGATGTCTTTGACCCTCGGCAATGTCACGTTTTTGACAACTTCGGTGCCATTTATTACCAGGTGAATACCCTGTTTTGAACCGTCGTTCATTAGGTGATAAGCAAGGCGCTGCAAAGTTCTGCGCTCCGTGTTGTGCCAATCGTCGATTGTCATCTCATCGCCGCGCACTGAGTACCAAAGCATTTGATCACTTTCAGGTGTCGGTTCATCGACCTTGGTGAAATTCCGTGGCCTTAGAGCCGGATACTGCTTTCTAAGTGCGATCAAGTGCGAAACGGTCTGTTCAAAATCCAACTGGTGGCTAGTTGGATCCCAGTGTTGCCAGGTGATCACATTGTCTTGGCAGTAGGCGTTGTTGTTTCCGCCCTGGGTCTTTAGGCGCTCATCTCCCGCCGTAATCATTGGAACACCGGCAGAGAGCAGAAGCGTTCCCATTAGGTTTCTTGCGGCCTTGCGGCGGGCATAGCTGATTGATGGGTTAGGGGTTTCACCCTCGTAACCGTGATTGAAAGAAATGTTGTGGTTTGCACCGTCACGATTGCCTTCGCCGTTGGCGGAGTTGTGCTTGACGCCATAGGACACCAAGTCCCAAAGCGTAAAGCCGTCGTGAGCGGTGATGAAATTCACACCGGCGTTGGGCCCATGGCGCTCGTTCATCAAATCTTGTGAACCGGAAATTCGGCCGGCCAGCTCTCGAACTCCATTTGAGTGGTTGCCGCTACTGCGAGCCTGCGAGATATCTCCCAGCCAAAAGGTTCGGACCGAGTCGCGATACCTGTCATTCCATTCTGGGAACCCGGGTGGGAAGTTACCGGTTTGCCAGCCGCCCATACCAACATCCCAAGGCTCAACAATTAACTTGGCTTGGGAAATGATTGGATCTGACTGCATCGCCTTTAGAAGTGGGTGCTCTTTGTTGAAGTAGTTGTGCTCATCGCGGGCCAAGGTCGCTGCAAGGTCAAAGCGATAACCATCAATCTGCAGCTCTTCGGTCCAATAGCGAAGTGAATCCAAGGTGAGTTTTTGAACCATAGGGTGTGCGAAGTTCAGGCTGTTACCGCAACCGGTGGTGTCGTGATAGTTGCCTTCGTCGTCCTGGCGGTAGTAACTCGAGTTATCTAGGCCGCGATAGGAATAGGTAAGACCCTTAGAGCCACCCTCTGCGGTGTGGTTGTAGACGACATCCATAATCACTTCGATGCCGGCTCGGTGCAGCTCTCGGATGGCGGTCTTTAGTTCTCGCAAAATCTGCTCTGGGCCTTGGGCGCGAGTCGCTTCCGAGGCGTATCTCATATGGGGAGAGAAGTAGTTGATAGTGTTGTAGCCCCAGTAGTTGATTAGCCCTAGGTTCACCAGTCTCGGCTCAGAGATAAAGGTTTGGATTGGCAAAAGTTCAATTGCCGTAATCCCTAAATTGGTTAGGTACTCGATGGTCGCGGGGTGACCAAGGGCTGCGTATGAACCTCGAATCTCCTCCGGAATTGCCGGATTGATTCTGGTCATCCCTCGAACGTGGGCCTCGTAGATCACAGACTCCGAAATGGCAGTGCCGGGTTTTTGGACCGATTCCCAGTCGAAACCGCGATCAACGGCAACACAGTGATAGTCGCTTGGAGATTCGCGAAGCACGCCTTTGGCATACGGGTCAAGCAAATTGCGCTCAGGCTGAAATGCATGCCTTGGCCCATCCGGACCATTTGCACGAAGCACGTATTTGATGCCGGTTTGCAGCCGATCATCCCCGGTGGACCAGATTCCGCCATCATTTTGCTCGAGCGACAGAACATGGAGAGAGACAGAAGTGTCCTCAGGGTCCAAAATGTGCAGGTCGATGCTGCTGGCAGTTTCCGACCAGGTCGAGAAAACCCCGCCGCCATCCAACAGGGACAGGCCAAGCGGTTCGGTCAATTTCTCGGTTTGCGAATCCATCATCTCAATCAGTTCCCACACTAGCAACAGAAGGTTTGAGCCCTTGGGCAATTAGGCTTGAGTCATGTCGGTCTTTCTCGACCACGCCTCCACCACACCGGTGCGGCCCAAGGCGCTGGAAGCTTATCTTGAGGCTTTAGCGCACCTAGGAAACCCCTCTTCGGTTCATGCCCACGGGCGGGAAACCAGAGAGCTTTTGGAGCAGGCTCGAGAGAAATTAGCAAAGGCATCCCACTGCGATAAGTCTGAGGTGATTTTCACCTCCGGTGGAACTGAATCCAATAACCATGCGATCAAGGGCATCTACTGGCAACGACAGCTTGATAGACCTCGCAAGTACATAATCTCGGCCCTCACCGAGCACCATGCCCTGATTGATCCAATCGAATGGCTTGAGAAGCACGAGGGTGCAGTTCCGCTCTGGCTACCGGTCGCCAGGGATGGTCAACCGGATCTTGTGGTCTATGAAGATTGGCTAGCCAAATACGGCGACGAAATAGCTCTGGTCTCGCTGATGTGGGTGAATAACGAAACCGGAGCAATCTGGGACATCCCAGGCATAGCGGGACTTGCAAAGCAATACGGCATTCCGGTTCACTCCGATGCGGTTGCTGCCTTTGGGCACATTGAGATTTCATTTCAGGATTCTGGCCTTGCTGCCATGTCGATCTCCGGTCACAAACTTGGCGCACCAATAGGAGTTGGAGCATTGTTGGTCGCAAGAAGCCAGAAGCCGATCTCCATCATTCACGGTGGCGGTCAAGAGCGCGGGCTTCGCTCTGGGACCATGAACTATCCGCATGCGCTGAGTCTGGCGATAGCCGCCGAACTTGCCGTTGGGGACATGGCTGAGCGCGAAGCCCGACTAGAAGGGCTCCGAGATTCTCTCGAGGCAAGCCTGCTTGCGGCCATTCCACAGGCACAAAAGACAATCTCTGGTCCTCGGATTGGTCACACCTCAAGTTTTGTTTTGCCAGGAGTGCAAAGCGATTCAGTTTTGTTTCTATTTGATCAACACGGCATCAGCGTTTCCGCCGGTAGTGCTTGTCAGGCTGGTGTCCTAGGGGCATCGCATGTGCTGTTAGCCATGGGGTATTCGGAGGCAGAGTCCTCCGCGGTGATTCGAGTTACCCTCGGACACAGCACAACTCAGCAAGATATCGACCTATTCACATCCTCAATTGCCGAGGTTTATGCCACAGCACTTAAGGCTGGACTCAACCGCTAGCGGCTTTGACAATTTAGACTTGTCTAATGCGAGTTTTAGCGGCAATGAGTGGCGGGGTTGACTCCGCCGTTGCCGCTGCCCGCGCGGTCGAGTTAGGGCACGAAGTAGTTGGTGTCCACCTCGCACTCTCGCGAATGCCAGGGACACTTCGAACCGGCTCAAGAGGCTGCTGCACCATCGAAGACTCGATGGATGCTCAGCGCGCTGCAACAAAGCTCGGCATCGACTTTTACGTTTGGGATTTCTCGGAGCGATTCAAGCTTGATGTGGTGGACGATTTTGTTGCCGAGTATCAAGCTGGTAGAACTCCAAACCCCTGCATGCGATGCAACGAACGCATCAAATTCGCAGCTCTTTTAGAAAAAGGGTTAGCACTTGGCTTTGATGCGGTCTGCACCGGACACTACGCATCTATTTTTGAAGACGAATTAGGAAACTTAGAACTCCACCGCTCTTTGGAAATGGCAAAAGACCAGTCATATGTTTTGGGAGTTTTGACATCCGAGCAGCTAAAGCACTCGCTTTTCCCGCTCGGTGCAACCGCATCCAAAGACTTGGTTCGTAAAGAGGCTCAAGAACGCGGCCTCAGCGTTGCGAACAAGCCTGACTCATATGACATCTGCTTTATCCCAGAGGGCGATACCCGAGACTGGTTGAAGGACTTCACCTCCGCAGAACCTGGAGTAATCATCGATGAGGCCGGCAACCAGGTCGGTACTCACGACGGGCACGTTGGTTTCACCATTGGTCAGCGCAAGGGCCTGAACCTCGGACGTCCCGCCAAGGACGGCAAGCCAAGGTATGTGCTCGAGATTCGACCAAAGACCAAAGAGGTTGTTGTTGGTCCCGAGGCAGCTCTGCAGATCGCACAGCTTGCCGGATCGAGATTCTCCTGGTGCGGAAAAGCTCCTGAGCACCCAGAGGTCGAGTTTGACTGCCAAGTCCAGGTTCGCGCTCACGGTGATGCAATGGAAGCCTCTGCAGTTTTGGAAAATGGCGAACTGGTAATCAACCTCAAGGAAAAGCTCATCGGAGTAGCTCCTGGTCAAACCGCAGTTCTCTATCTTGGAACCCGAGTCTTAGGTCAAACCACGATTGATCGAACCGTTAGCGCCGCGGTGCTAAATGTCTAACATCGCTGAGCGCATCGAGGAGCTTAGAACCCAGATCGAGCGCTTTCGAAACGCTTACTACCTGGAAAACGAAACCCTCATTTCAGATGCCGAGTATGACGTACTGGAAAAAGAACTTCGCCAGCTAGAGGCAGAGCATCCGGAGTTTGCTCAAGAGAGCCCAACTCAAAAAGTTGGAGGTGCCGCCTCCGAGGTATTTTCACCGGTTCGTCACCGCGAGCAAATGCTGAGTCTGGATAACGCCTTTAGCGAGGAAGAGTTTCTAGCCTGGGCTCAAAAGGTCGAAGGCGGACCGTTTCTCTGCGAACCAAAGATTGATGGCCTTGCGGTATCGCTCACTTACGAAAACGGAGTCTTGACCAAGGCTGCAACCCGCGGCGATGGAGAAGTCGGCGAAGACGTCACCGCAAATGTGCTGACAATCAAGACCATCCCGCATCGGCTTTCTGGAACAAATCACCCTGAGGTAATTGAGATTCGGGGTGAAGTCTTTTACGGAATTGATGATTTCGCCGAGCTAAACGCTTCGATTGTCGCCTCGGGCGGCAAGCCATTTGCAAACCCTAGAAACAGCGCTTCTGGGTCACTTAGACAAAAAGACCCGAGTATCACCGCATCAAGACCTTTGCGCATGTTGGTGCACGGATTTGCGCTTTGGCAGGGCGAGATTGCATCGCAGAGCGAGGTCTATGGCCAACTCAAAGCCTGGGGATTGCCAACCACCGAACGCTTCGAGGTTGTTGAGACCCCAGCCCAGGCATTCGAATACATCAAGAACTTGAATCACATCCGAACCCAGATCGAGCACGAGATTGACGGGGTTGTGATCAAGGTCGATAGCCTTTCGCGCCAGTCAGAGCTGGGGAAAACCTCAAGATCGCCAAGGTGGGCAATCGCCTACAAGTTCCCTCCAGAGCAGGTGAATACCAAGCTTTTGGAAATCCGAGTGTCGATTGGTCGAACCGGTCGTGCAACGCCATTCGCGGTTCTAGCTCCGGTTGTCGTGGCCGGCAGCGAAGTGGAATTTGCCACCCTGCACAATCAAGATCAGGTGAAATCCAAGGGCGTTCTAATCGGTGACACCATCGTGCTGAGAAAGGCCGGTGATGTAATACCTGAGATCCTCGGTCCGGTTATTGCGCTACG
>CAMAQN010000023.1 GCA_945860535.1 Auritidibacter sp. Marseille-P8566 | reverse complement strand
AACTGCTACTCGCCGATCAACTCGGACCACATTTTGAGCTCGAAGAAAAACTGCTGCTACCGATTGTCGACAACCAATTTTCCAAGCGCAACTACCATCGCCAAAAAGCTCACCTGATTCGCTACGCGCAGCTGGCAAGAGCAAAGGCTTCGAATGTTGAAACGGTTCGCCTGGAAAACTATCGAGATCTAAAAGACATTCCTGGCATCACAACCATGGTCAGCGGATCGTCGAGATCCTTTGACGCCCTAGCCGATTTGCTAAAGCTAACCAAGTTAGAAAACCCAGGGTTTTGCTCCAACAAAAATGACTGGAGCGCCTACCTTTCCAAGGCTGGTAAGCGATTGCGTCTCGAAGATTTCTATCGCCTGCAGCGTCAGCGGCTTGACCTCCTGATGGATGGCAAAGAACCGGTTGGGAGTAAATGGAACTTTGATGAGGAGAACAGGCTCCCTCCCCCAAAGCCAGGTCTTGGTCTGCCATCTCCCTATCACCCAATCGAAGACGAGCTAGATAATCAGGTAAGGGCCGAGCTTGATGCTCTCGAGCAAAGCGGCAAGGCAACATTCATCGGATTAGATGGCCCAAGGATTTTCCCTGGGGATCGCCAGCAGGCGTTGGCTGCGCTCGATGATTTCATTACCAATCGCCTAGATCTATTTGGGCCATACGAAGATGCGATGGATAACCGTGATTGGACTATGGCACACTCGATGCTCTCGGTCCCGATGAATCTTGGGCTACTCTCGCCACTTGAAGTAGTCGATGCAGCGGTTGATGCATACAAATCTGGGGCTGCTCGGCTCGCAAGTGTTGAGGGATTTGTCAGGCAAATCATCGGGTGGCGAGATTACGTTTGGCAGCTTTACTGGCACTTTGATCAGGACTACCAGAACCTAAATGAACTCGGAGCGACAGCAGAAATTCCGTCGGGCTGGCAAGACCTAACCGCCAAGGGGATTGACGCAAACTGTCTTTCCAGCACGCTGAAAGATATCAACGAACGCGCCTGGACCCACCACATTCCAAGACTTATGGTGCTGGGAAACACCGCCCTACAGCGCGGCTTTGACCCGAGAGCGGTAAACGATTGGTTTATCGATGCCTTTGCCGATGGCACCCCTTGGGTGATGCCTGCAAACGTGATTGGAATGTCGCTGTATGCCGATGGCGGCAAGATGTCCACCAAGCCTTACACCTCAGGTGGTGCATACATAAGCAAGATGAGTAACTACTGCGGCTCTTGCAAATTCAAACCAACTGTTCGAGTTGGTGAGGATGCCTGCCCATTCACCGCCGGTTACTGGAACTTCCTATCCAAAAACAGCGAGCGATTGAAATCCAACCACCGCATGAGCCAGCCCATGGCTGGTCTTCGCCGGCTAACAGATTTAGAACAGTTGCTGAATCAAGAACAAAGCCGGGAATCGCTATGAGAGGCCTTAGGTTTTAGACACTATGCCAAAAGAAATCACCGCGGGACTTACGATCCTAAAGAATAAAAGCGGAAAACCCGCGCTCTGTCTAGTTACCGGAGCCACTGGATATATCGGCGGGCGCCTAATTGTTCAGCTTCTTGAAGCCGGTTACCGCGTTCGAGTTCTGGCAAGAAACCCACAGCGGCTCTCAACCCACACCTGGATCAATCAGGTAGAGGTAGTTGAGGGTGATGCAAACGATGAGGCAGCGCTAGATTCGGCACTAGCCGGGGTCTCGGTGGCTTACTACCTATTGCATGCGCTCTTGGTCAAAGGTGACTTCGAGCAATTAGAGCGAGACATGGCGCATGGCTTTGGCGATGCAGCCAAGCGAAACAAGGTCGGCAAAATCATTTACCTAGGTGGCATCATCACCCCGGGTCAAGAAGCCTCCCCGCACCTTCAGGCGCGTGTCGACACCGGGCGAATTCTTGCCGAATCTGGCGTTCCAACTTTTGAACTGAGAGCTGGTGTGGTTATCGGTTCTGGTTCGGCTTCTTTTGAAATGCTGCGCTACCTAACCGAACGTTTGCCGATCATGACCACTCCAAAGTGGGTGAAGAATCGCATTCAGCCAATCGCGGTTAGAGATGTGCTTCGCTACCTGGTTGGCACTGCCGGACTAGCGTCTAAGCAAGCCGGTGTTTACGAAATTGCAGGGCCAGAAATCTTCACCTACGCAGACATGATGCAGGCTTACGCCAAGGTCGCCGGGCTTAGAAAACGAATCATCATTCCGCTTCCGGTGCTGACCCCAAAACTCTCAAGTGGTTGGGTTGGTTTGGTGACGCCGGTCCCAATCACCTTGGCCAGGCGCTTGGTTGACAGCCTCAAGAACGAGGTGGTTGCAACCGACCAGCGAATTCGCAAACTGATTCCCGACCCTGAGGGAGGGCTCACCAACTTTGAACGAGCGGTTGGTCTAGCGCTGGTGAAGATCAAAGAGGCCAGAGTGGAAACCCGCTGGTCAGATGCCTCATCTCCTGGCACACCATCTGAACCGCTACCTACCGACCCCGATTGGGCAGGTGGTTCGCTCTATAAAGATGTCCGCATCACCCACACCAACGACTCCATCGAAGAAGTCTGGAAGCGGGTTGAGGCAATTGGCGGCGACAACGGCTACTCAACTGCAAGCTGGGCTTGGGAACTGCGCGGAATCATGGACCGCCTTGTGGGAGGAGTTGGGCTTCGACGAGGCAGACGCGACCCCAACCACCTAGAGGTTGGCGATGCATTGGATTTCTGGAGAGTTGAGCAGGTCATCCCACAGCAGCTATTGCGACTGCGTGCCGAGATGAAACTGCCTGGTTTGGCATGGTTGGAATTTGACCTAGAAGTCGATGCCGCAACCGGTGGAACGATTTTGACCCAGGTGGCAATCTATGCTCCAAAGGGCCTATTTGGTCAGATCTACTGGTGGGCTGTTTGGCCAATGCACGGGTTGGTTTTCCCATCGATGGCCCGCTCACTGGCAGGGTCCAATAAAGTAACCAAAGGCTCCTAATAAGTTAGTTGGTTACAGATGGCGAAGATTCGCTGGGCAATGGTTGGTACCGGCTTGATGGCCGATCTGATTCTTCGAGACTTTCCCCTAAGTGAAAACACCGAGCTGGTTGCCTTGGTTTCAAGAGACTCCTCCAAAGCAGATCAGAAGCTAGCCGAAGTTGGAATCAGCGCACTGAGTCTTTCCTTTGAGCAGGCAATTGCTCACCCTGAAATTGACCTTATCTACATCGCCTCTCCTCACTCCGAACACTTTTGGATGGCGAAGGCAGCTCTTGAGGCCGGCAAGCACATTTTGGTCGAGAAGTCATTTATGAATTCGGCCGAAGAGGCCGAAGAGATTTATGCACTTGCTCGGCAAAAGAACCTCTTCTCCATGGAAGCGATGTGGACCAAGTTCCTGCCGCTGCACAATGAGCTAATCGACACCGTGAAGTCCGGTCGTATTGGACAACTGCGTTTGATCGAAGCCAATTTTGGTTTCTTGCGAACCTTTGACAACAACCACCGATTGTTCAATAAAGAACTTGGTGGTGGGTCGAGTTTGGATCAGGGTGTCTACACCACAACGCTAAATCGCTGGTTTGCCGATAGTCCAATACGACACCAAACCACTACTGGCTATAACTACCCCAATGGTGTTGATGCGCTGGCAATGACCAGTTTTGAATTTGCAAATGGAGTAACGGGCCGAGGCAATTCCTCACTTGCAACAGCGCTTGGACTGGCAGCCAGGCTGGTTGGTGATCTTGGAATCATTGAGATTCACGAGGCGTTCTGGCACACCACCGACGCCGTGATCAAAACCTATGAGCCAAATAGCGACGTGGCGAAAGTTGAGAGCATCTCAAGACCACGTAAGGGTGCGGGCTACGTTCACATGATTGAAGCGGTGAGCAACTCAGTGCTTGCTGGTGAAAATGAAAACCGCCAGCACACTCACTCCTTTAGCCTCGAAATCATGCGCTCACTGGATAAAACCCGCGCAGCCCTGGGTTAGTTACTGAGGCTAGCTCCACACTGGTAGAAGCGGTAAACAAGGTTGTCCATTGCCAAACGGTGGTTGGCGTTTGCCCGATCCGCCAGGTTGTAAACCGTAAAGATTAGCTCGGTGCCGTCTTTAGCAATCAAGAATCCGGCCAGCGAGTAACCGGAGCGGATGTAGCCGGTTTTAGCAAAGACCTTGCCCTTGGTGTCTACCTTGCTGCCGGTAGCAAAGCGAGATTTGAGTGAACCGCTCTGACCTGAAACCGGCAGTCCTGCCTCAAGTGCTTCGTAGTCACCCACTCCTTGATTGACCAGAACCAGCAGGTCATTTATCAATGCAGCTGGCACCTGATTGAGTTTCGAGAGTCCCGAGCCATCGACGATGGAGATCTGCGAAACATCTAAACCGCGGGCCTTGAGAACTTTCTTGTAGAGCGTGTTTAGCGAGGCCATGCTGCCATCGAGGCCGTACTTGATGCTCGCCACCCGGCCTAATGCCTCAGCGAGGGAGTTGTCTGAGACCCGCAACATGTTGGCAATAAGTTCACTAACCGGACGTGATTGCACGCTCGCGATAACAAACGAGTTGCTAGGTGCTTTTGCAATGGTGGCTTTCAGCCCGGATGCAATGCCCTGCTTATTCAGGGATGCAACAAAAAGTTCTCCGGCTTGCTTCACAGGAGTCGCGGTCCGCTGAGCGAGCCAACTGTTTGGATAGCGGGTGCTGGTGAGTCTCGCGGCATCGATTTGCAGCGCGGAAACCGCAGCCATGTAGCCGGAGGTCAAACCGAGCTTGCTCCAGGTTGGGTGCCACTCCTTATCGCCACCAAACAGCGAAGAGTCAACCGAGACCGCAGAGATGGAAACTGAGCTCGCTTTGGCCCAGGCCGCTATTTGCTTGGTCATAGAGTCCAGCTTTGGGGCCTTGGCATAGTAAGAAGTGATGTTTCCCGGCATACGAGAGAGCGTGATGTCTCCGGCCCCCACCAGGTAGATCTTTCCCGGTTCAGTTGGGCTTACCATCACACTGGTGGTGATCCGGTAATCCGGTCCCAACACATCTAGGGCAACGGCGGCGGTGAGGACCTTCATGACCGAAGCGCTACGGGCTGGCTGCTGCTCGTTCTTAGAAAAGAGCGTTTGACCGCTGGCTGCGTTGATGACCTCAACGTGAAGCTGCTTGATATTGCTTGATGCAAGCTGCTTTTCTGGCGTGCAGCCGGTGGCGTGAGCGGGCGTTGGAAATAGCGCCACAATCAAAATTGAAATGGCCAGCAGAAGGGATTTGGTTTGTTTTTGCATGCTTGGGCAAAACTAACAGCTTGCGCCAAATACCAGCCTCTGGCTCGCCAAAGTAGGGTAACCTAATAGAAATTTCCGCCCATTGTTGCGCGCGTAGCCTGAGTACTTCCCACCCCGTTTCTAAAGGAATTTCATGTCAGACAAAGCAAATATTGGTGTTGTTGGTCTTGCCGTTATGGGCTCGAACCTAGCCCGCAACTTGGCATCTCGCGAAGGCAACAGAGTTGCCATCTACAACCGTTCTGTCGAGCGGACCGACCTATTGGTGAGCGAGCACCCAGAAGCTAACTTCATTCCAAGCGAAACCATCGATGCATTTGTTGCTTCATTGGCACGCCCACGAACCGCGATCATCATGGTTCAGGCAGGCGCTGGCACCGACGCCGTAATCAGCCAGCTTGCTGAGAGATTCGAAGCTGGCGACATCATCGTTGACGGCGGAAACGCACTTTTCACCGACACTCTTCGTCGCGAAAAAGACGTAAGCGCCAAGGGTATTCACTTTGTTGGTGCTGGTATCTCCGGTGGTGAAGAAGGTGCTCTGAAGGGCCCATCGATCATGCCTGGTGGCACCGCTGAGGCTTATAAGACTCTTGGACCGATCCTTTCCTCGATCGCAGCTATTGCCGAGGGTGAGCCATGCGTTACCCACGTAGGCACCGATGGCGCCGGTCACTTTGTAAAGATGATCCACAACGGCATCGAATACTCCGACATGCAGCTAATCGCTGAGGCATACGACATTCTTCGCCAGGCTGGCGGTTTCTCCCCTAGCGAGATCTCTGAGATCTTTAGTCAGTGGAACAAGGGTGAGCTAGAGAGCTACCTAATCGAGATCACCGCAGAGGTGCTCAAGCAGATTGACGCGAAGACCGGCAAGCCATTCGTAGATGTGGTTCTAGATGCCGCTGGGTCAAAGGGAACCGGAGTCTGGACTGTTCAGACCGCGCTAAACCTTGGAACTCCAGTATCGGGAATCGCTGAGGCAGTATTCGCAAGAAGCCTCTCCTCTCAGTCCAGCCAGCGCTCTGGAAATGCCGGCATGGCTGCTCACACCACCAACTGGTCGGTTAGCGATAAGGCAGCCTTCGTTGAAGATGTTCGCAAGGCACTTTACGCATCCAAGATCATTGCCTACGCCCAGGGCTTTGACGCGATTCGCGCGGGCGCTTCCGAGTACAACTGGAACATCAACCTAGGTGCGGTTTCGAAGATCTGGCGTGGCGGTTGCATCATTCGTGCCCAGTTCCTAAACCGCATCGCAGATGCCTACGGCAAGAACGAAAACCTGCTGAGCCTTTTGTTTGATGACTACTTCGCAAAAGCAATCGATTCATCGCTTGCGTCTTGGAGAAACGTGGTTGCTCACAGCTCGCTGGCTGGCATTCCAAACCCAGCGTTTGCATCCTCTTTGAGCTACTACGACGGCCTGCGCGCCAAGCGCTTGCCGGCGGCACTGGTGCAGGGACAGCGCGACTTCTTTGGTGCACACACCTACAAGCGCGTTGACCGCGATGGCGTGTTCCACACCCTGTGGTCGGCAGATCGCTCAGAGATCGAAACCACACCCTCTAGCCACTAGATTTCATTAGGTGAAATCACACTGGATTTGGAAGTTCGTTCCAATGGCCCTGATCTGGGGCTCCAGTTTCTTATTCACCGAACTCTCGCTTAGATTCCTACCTTTTTACGGTGTCGCTTTTTGGCGAACGTTCTTAGGTGGCGCGGCGATGTTTGGCTTGGTGTTTTTGCTCAAGCTTCAGCTGCCAAAAGGAATCCAGTGGTTCCACCTGTGGGTTGCCGGTGTCTTGATGTCGGCAATACCGTTTTCACTGTTTAGCTTCGCGCAGCAATCGACCACTTCTTCGTTGGCCGCAATCATCGGGGCAGCAACCCCGATTTTCACACTGCTTGCGATCTTGACCATCTACCGAACCGAGAAAGTAACCATCGTCGCAACCATAGGTTTGGCTGTTGGGCTGATTGGTGTCGCAATCACCCTGGGCATCTGGGAAGGCTTTGGCCAAAATGACCCGATGGCGATTGGGGCATTGGTTTTGGCAACAGTTTCGTATGGCATAGGTGGTCCATACATTCGAAAGTTTGTAACCCCGATGAATCTTTCAGGGACCTCCTCGGCGGCAGCTCAGGTCTTCACAAGCGCCATAACGCTGTTGCCGTTTTACCTTTTCACCGGACCGCTATTCACATCCAGCCCAAGCATCGAATCGCTTTTGGCGATTCTGGTGCTGGGGGTTTTGGGTTCGGGCTTTGCCTACCGGCTGTTCCACGATGTCATCAAGGCTGCTGGCTCCGCGATTGCCTCAACAGTCACGTTCACCAATCCGGTATTGGCGGCCATCTGGGGAATCTTGCTTTTGGGGGAAGAACTGCACTGGTATGAACCAATTGGTGGTGCGGTGGTAATTCTGGGAGCTTGGCTTGCTCAACACAAGAGCTCTAAATAGTGGTTGCGTAACCGCGCCAAACCACGGTTGGTTTAAAGCCCTGGTTTTCATAAAGCTGCAGCGCTCCGGACTCATTGCCGGTGTCCACACCAAGACCTATCGACTGATAGCCCTTGTGGGCGGCGTGAGCGATTCCCCACTGCAGTAGCAGCTTCCCTAGCCCTAGGCCGCGGAACTTCTCCAGCACACCGAGCTTGTCCACCCAGCCGCCATTCACATCTGACCGCGCATCGTTGGAAATCAAAAGCCCAGCCGGCTCACCTTTTACCCTTGCGATAAAGACGCCCTTGCGATCCAACTTGGGCTCTGCAGTCTTCTCTGCGAGCCAGTCATCGTGGCCAAGTGGGATGTAACCAAAGTGACCGGAGAAAGACTCGGACTCAAGCATGTGCAGCGCGCTTGACTCGCCCACTAGATCAACCGCTTCAATGGTGATGTCCATAGGAAGTTGCGGAAAGCCTTTTTCGATTGGCTCTTTGACCAGCTTGTAGTAGTCGCGCAGAAAGCTCAGGCCGCTTTCCTCAAAGAGCGCAAGAAGCTCGGTGTCCATTTTGTTGCAATAGGTTCTTACGTCAAAGCCCTTGCGGTTTTGCTCCAGCCACGCAAAAGCTGCATCAAATAGCTCTTTAGACTGCGCCTTGGTGCCAACGGTAAAAAAGTCAGGTTCGACTTTGTTTCTTGGAGTCGAGGTTTGAATAAACATCACGGCCTTGATGCCGTTGTCTTCTAGTACCAGGGTGTGGGCAGGCTCTTCGTAGCCATTTAGAAACTCGGTGATTTCACTCAGTGGCATTGCTTCAAAGTCTGGGTCAACGCGCAATTCATGGTTGTTGCAGACCGAAAGCAGTGCTTGAGCGTCATCAAGGGTTGCGGCTCTAATCATTAGCGGTAGCTGCTTTCCTTAGATCTGGGATGGTCCAGGTGCGAACCTAAAAAATAATAACCCCGAACAAAGTGCCAAACATGCCAAGGGCCAAGCCTGAGATTTCTAACGATTTGTTTATAAATGTCGGAGGGTTGAGGTGAAATTGGGGGTAATTTCCCTTGGTTCTACAGCGAGTAAAAATAACTTTTTGACAATTTAGATGAACAACCCGCGACACGCGGGATTAGCTACGGCCTTAAAGTTCAACCTGTGGGTTAATGTTCAGGAAATAACTAAATAAGTGAAAAAAATCGCGAGTTGCTACTACATCTAGTGGTTAAGTGCTAATGTTGTAAATCCACAGTTTGCGAGATTTTTCACAATAATTTGCTAAAACCGGACCTAAAAACCCACTTATCCAGGAGGAACACCCATGGCGGTGACCGTTTACACGCTCCCAGCTTGCGTGCAGTGCGACAGCACTAAGCGCATGTTGCAGCGTAACCAGATTGAGTATGCCGAGGTCGACATGTCTCAGGACCCAGTAGCTCTAGAAATGGTCAAGACCATGGGCTACACCGCCGCACCAGTAGTCGTCTCTGGAGACGAACACTGGAGCGGTTTCCGCATGGACAAGATCCAAGCGATCTCCGCTTAGTTGAGGTGGATGAGATGTTCGACGTTGTTTACTTCTCGAGCGTCTCAGAAAACACCAAGCGCTTCGTAGACAAACTAGGTGCTACCGCCATCCGGATTCCTCTGAAATCCGAAGAAGCAGCCGACTTTGTACACGATCGGGACAGTGTCCTAGTAGTCCCCACCTACGGTGGCGGAAACGATGAATCGACTGTTCCAAAACAAGTAATCAAGTTCTTGAATAATCCGGTAAATCGGAAACACATCAAGGCGGTCATTTCAGGGGGAAACACCAATTTTGGTGCCCACTTCTGCAAGGCCGGCGACATAGTCGCCAGCAAACTCGGGGTTCCGGTGCTGTATCGGTTCGAGATCACTGGCACCCCAGAAGACGTAACGGAAGTAAAAGAAAGGCTGGCCGAACTGTGGCAAACCAACTAGTAGAAGTAGCTGATGACCAGGGAAACCTAACTGGCAAGCAGACCATCGAAAGCGCGATGTCCTATCAGGACCTGAACGCGATGATCAACCTGTGGGGTGCTGATCAGAAGCTTCAGCTGGAGAAAGACAAGCTTGCCGTTCGCAAGTACTTCCTAGACCACGTAAACCAGAACACCGTCTTCTTCCACAGCCTGAAGGAGCGTCTGGACTACCTGGTTGAGAACGAGTACTACGAGAAGGAAGTACTGGACCAGTACTCTTTCGAGTTCATCGAGAAGCTTGAGAAGCTTGCCTACTCCAAGAAGTTCCGCTTCGAGGCATTCATGGGTGCCTACAAGTTCTACACCGGCTACGCCCTAAAGACTTTCGATGGCACTCGCTACCTTGAGCGCTTCGAGGACCGCGTTGTGATGGTTGCGCTAACCCTTGCAGCTGGTGACGAGAGCACCGCAATTAACCTGACCGAGGAGATCATCTCCGGTCGCTTCCAGCCAGCAACCCCAACCTTCCTAAACTGCGGTAAGGAGCAGCGCGGTGAGTTTGTCTCCTGCTTCCTGCTTCGCATCGAAGACAACATGGAGTCGATTGCCCGCGGCATCAACTCAGCACTGCAGCTATCTAAGCGCGGTGGCGGTGTTGCACTTTCACTTTCTAACGTTCGCGAATACGGTGCTCCAATCAAGAAGATTGAGGGCCAGTCCTCCGGCATTATCCCAGTGATGAAGCTATTGGAAGACAGCTTCTCCTACGCCAACCAGCTAGGTGCCCGTCAGGGTGCCGGTGCGGTTTACCTAAACGCACACCACCCAGACATCATGCGTTTCCTAGACACCAAGCGTGAGAACGCAGACGAGAAGATTCGTATCAAGACTCTTTCCATCGGTGTGGTTGTTCCAGACATCACCCTGGAGCTTGCGAAGAACGGCGAGGACATGTACCTGTTCTCCCCTTACGACGTTGAGAAGGTATATGGCATTCCATTTGGCGACATCTCGGTCACCGAGAAGTACAACGAAATGGTTGATGACCCTCGCATTCGCAAGTCCAAGATCAAGGCTCGTGAGCTATTCGAGCGAATTGCTGAGCTTCAGTTCGAGTCCGGCTACCCATACATCATGTATGAGGACACCGTAAACGCTGCTAACCCAATTCAGGGTCGCATCAACATGTCCAACCTCTGCTCTGAGATCCTGCAGGTGAACACCCCTACCACCTACAACGCTGACCTCAGCTATGACGACATCGGTAAGGACATCTCCTGCAACCTAGGATCGATGAACATCGCCATGGCAATGGACGGTGGCGACCTAGGTCTGACCGTTGAGACTTCAATCCGTGCGCTAACCGCAGTTTCTGACATGTCCAACATCGAGAGCGTTCGTTCGATCTCGGATGGTAACCACAAGTCACACGCGATTGGCCTTGGCCAGATGAACCTGCACGGTTACCTTGCTCGCGAGAAGGTCCACTACGGATCCGAAGAGTCGATCGACTTCACCAACATTTACTTCTACACCGTGGTTTACCACGCCATCAAGGCGTCAAACCAGATTGCTATCGAGCGTAAGAGCTACTTCCACAACTTTGAGAACTCGAAGTATGCAAGTGGCGAGTTCTTCGACAAGTACACCGACCAGGTCTGGGCACCAAGCACCCCGAAGGCTAAGGAGCTGTTTGCCAAGGCAAACGTTGCTATCCCAACCCAAGAGGACTGGAAAGAGCTAAAGGCTTCGGTAATGAAGCACGGTATCTACAACCAGAACCTTCAGGCTGTGCCTCCAACCGGTTCGATCTCCTACATCAACAACTCGACCAGCTCGATCCACCCGATCGCTTCTCGTGTTGAGGTTCGTAAGGAAGGCAAGCTAGGTCGCGTTTACTACCCAGCTCCATTCTTAAGCGAAGAAAACTGGGAGTACTACGAGGACGCCTACGAAGTAGGACCAGACAAGATCATCGACGTCTACGCTGCTGCAACCCAGCACGTTGACCAGGGACTATCACTGACCCTGTTCTTCAAGGACACCGCAACCACCCGCGATGTTAACCGTGCACAGATTTACGCATGGAAAAAGGGCATCAAGACCATTTACTATATTCGCATTCGACAGGCTGCTCTTGAGGGCACCGAGGTCGAAAACTGCGTCAGCTGCATGCTCTAGGAAAGAGGGAAATCGACATGGCTACCAAACTGATTACCAGACCTATCAACTGGAACAAGATCGAGGACTCCGTTGACCTAGACGTCTGGAACCGCCTCACCCAGAACTTCTGGCTGCCTGAGAAGGTACCAATCTCTAACGATGTGCAGTCCTGGGAGAACCTGCGTCCTCACGAGCAGAAGCTAACCATGCACGTGTTCACCGGTCTGACCATGCTGGACACCATTCAGGGCACCGTAGGTTCGATGAGCCTGATGCCCGATGCTCGCACTCCTCACGAGGAAGCGGTTATCACCAACATCGCGTTCATGGAGTCAGTCCACGCTAAGAGCTACTCGAGCGTGTTCTCGACCCTTTGCTCTACCAACGACATCGACGAGGCTTTCCGCTGGTCCGAGGACAACCCTTACCTTCAGAAGAAGGCCGAGATTATCTTGGGTTACTACCGCGGTGATGACCCGCTAAAGCGCAAGGTTGCCTCCACCCTGTTGGAGTCCTTCTTGTTCTACTCGGGCTTCTACCTACCTATGTACTGGTCTTCCAGGGCAAAGCTGACCAACACCGCTGACCTAATTCGCCTAATCATTCGCGATGAGGCCATTCACGGTTACTACATTGGCTACAAGTTCCAGCTTGGATACAACGAGTCTTCGACTTCCCGCCAGGAAGAGCTAAAGAGCTACACCTACGATCTTCTCCTCGAGCTCTACGAGAACGAGGTTAAGTACACCGCAGACCTGTATGACGAAATTGGGCTAACCCACGACGTCAAGCAGTTCCTGCACTACAACGGCAACAAGGCACTGATGAACCTTGGGTTTGACCCACTGTTCCCGAAGGATGACTGCCAAGTCTCCCCTGCGATCCTCAGCGCCCTAAGCCCAGCCAGCGATGAGAATCACGACTTCTTCTCTGGCTCTGGCTCGTCTTACGTAATTGGTAAGCACGAAGCCACCACCGATGATGACTGGAACTTCTAGGAGATATTCATGGACTGCAATTGCGGTAAAGACACTTGTGGCTGCGGCGGCAAGCACTAAATAAAGCATTAGCAAAGAAACCGGCCGGTTTGTAATTGGCCGGTTTTTTTGACCCAATAAGGAGGTGACTATGGAAAGCGGATTGATTCTGGCGTTCCTGGTCACTCTCGGAGCCGGTCTTGCCACCGGCATTGGCTCGACGCTGGCCTTTTTCACCAAGACCACCAATAAGTCTTTCTTCGCCATTGCCATGGGCTTCTCGGCCGGTGTGATGGTCTACCTCTCATTTGTTGAGATCATCCCCAAGTCCACCAAATACATCGCCGAGACAATTCCAGAGGTTCAGGCATCTGCGGTAGCTGCGATTGCCCTAGTTGGCGGCATGATCGTGATGGCTATCATCGATGCTCTGGTTCCCTCGGGAGCAAACCCGCACGAAAACACTGAGATCGAACTGTTGGGCAGCGACCAAGAGCGCTCTGAGGCAAGGGCAAACAAGATCTTGCTTCGCACCGGGCTGTTTGTTGCCCTAGCGATTGCAATCCACAACTTTCCAGAGGGCCTAGCCACCTTCCTGCTGGTGCTGGATGACCCTGAAATCGGTATTGCTTTGGCAATTGCGGTGGCGCTTCACAACATCCCGGAAGGAATTGCGGTCTCTGTCCCGGTCTACTACGCCACAAAGTCCAAGGTCAAGGCATTCCGCCTAAGCTTCCTCTCCGGGCTTGCAGAGCCCGCTGGTGCCGTTATTGGCTACCTTCTGCTGGCCCAGTTCCTAGATCACTTCGTGCTGGGCATTTTGTTTGCCATGGTTGCCGGAGTAATGGTCTTTTTGGCAATTGACACCCTTTTGCCAACCGCCAGAAACTCAGCTCGCGGTCACCTAAGTGTTTATGGCCTTATTGCCGGCGTGGCCGCCATGGCCGCCAGCCTGGTATTACTTCGACTCTAGATAATTCCAGTCAGGTTCAGGACTACTACCAGCATCACAACACCACCGATTCGGTAGACCATGCGGTTGCGCTTGCCTGGTCGCTCCTCGTCCGGAGTTGCGCCCTCGCGGCCAAACATCGAGAGAATGCTCAGCGCCAATAGTGGCAACGGAATGAGCACGAAGCTGAACTCCGCGTAGGCAGGGGTTGCACCCAGCCAGATCGCCAATAGCGCTGAGGTGCTGGAGGCAACCAAGAGGGTGAAGGCAAGTCCTGGCACACCGGTAGGCAAGATTCTCCAGATCCACGGCACGTTAGGGAATTTGTCCTGGTACCAGCCGATGACGGTTGGCAGCAAGAACAGCGCAGAACCTACAAATGCCTGCCAGCCAAAGCCAACAATTGCACCCGAGAGCACAACCCAGATGCCATATCGAACCAGTAGTGCCGACGCCTTCTGAATTAGCGGTGAATCTGGCACCTCAGTTGGGTTGATCTTGTTCAAACGCGCTGGGAAGTAGCGAGCTGCTCCCTCCTCTAGCAAGACTCTGAATACGGCAGCAATTGCAATTGCGATACCAAATTCAGTGACGTGGTTAGCCATGTTCAAGGTCAAGCCTGAGATTGCCGGCATTACAGACACCATGGTCATGACTGACCAACCGGCCATCAGCGGAGCAATTGCCAGATCAACCAAGCGTTCCCACCAAGAATCAAGATCGCGCGCCGGGCTCTTGCGAAGCGTGCGGAACGCAGTTGCCAGCATTGCCGGTCCGATGGCGATGATCATGACACCCATCAAGGTGCGGATCTGGCTCATATCCGGCAGCTGTCCCGCGGCAATGATCGAGCCAATTACAAACACCAGAGTCGCAGC
>CAMAQN010000022.1 GCA_945860535.1 Auritidibacter sp. Marseille-P8566 | reverse complement strand
CAGGGTGAATGGGCCAGAGGCAGATAGCGATACCCAAACCTTGTAGTAGTCAATAAACGCTCCGCCGTTCCAAGGCTCAGTCCAGTTCAAGCGAACCTCGTTGGTTAGCGCGGTGGCGGAAGGTTGCTCAGGCTGACTTGGAGTTCCTGGCATAACAACCGCAATGGTTGCGCTTTGCGATGCCGTAAAGCTCACCTGGGCAACTCTTGCTGAGTCGATCGGGTGGGTGACGTTCCAGGTGTAGTTGTTGTCTGCAACCAGTGCAGATGCAAAGACCGCAACTGTCACCTCGCCACTGGCATTGGTCAGTGGTTCGGAGTGTGGGTAACCACCAGGCCAGGTCGTGCAGACCGGAGCGGTAGCACCTGGGAATGGTGTGTAGCTGCCAGTCTTACAGGTCTTGGTGTAGCCAGAGAACTCAACAAATGCTCCGGCAACAGCGTTGTTTGAAGCCCACTCTTTGACCTGGAACTTAATCAGGTTCTGAGCCGGTAGCACGATGTTGACGGTTCTTGACTGGGTAAAGGTGGTGTTTCCACCGGCCTCTAGACCCCAAGGGATAACCGGAGAGGTTGGTGTCGCGGTGTTGGCTCTTCGAGAAGTGTTTACGAAGAGTCGTCCCAAGATTCCGTTTGGAACCGTCAGCGAGTACTCACCACTGGAATTAGTTGTGGTCGTGATTGCATTCTCGTTATCAAGACCCGCGTATTGACCATCGTTTAGCCACTTGACCGGAGCGCCCGCTACCGGAGTTGTGCCATCAGATAAGAAGACCTTTCCGGTGACAGTCACCGGTTGGTTCATGACGACATTCAAGGTGGTGTCGGTTGTGGTTGTGACGCTTAGGTTGGTGGTTCTTGAGTTGTCGCTTGCATCTCGCACCAAGAAATCGTGCTTGACGGTGCCTGATGTCAAATGCTGCTGAGCAAAGATTGCGATCTTCACAACACCTGAAGAGTTAGCTCTTGGCGCTGAGTGCGCGTAGCCAGCTGGCCAAGTGGTGCAGGCAGCGTTAGTGGCACCAGCAAAAGGTGTGTAGCTACCCATTACACAAGTCTTGGTGTAGCCAACAAACTCCAAGATCGCCCCGGACATTGACGCTCCGGTCGAACCGTTTGTGACATTCACAGTGACATTGTTCTGCGCAGGCATCACAAGGTTGATCTCTTTGCTTACGGTCGAGCTGGTCATACCGCCAGCTTCCAGACCCCAAGGAAGTTGTGGGCTGGTTGGAGAGACATTCTTTGGTGAGCGGCTAGTGCTAACAAACAAACGACCCAGGGTTCCGGCAGGCACTGATAGTGAGTACTGACCGGTGCTGTTGGTGGTTGCCTTCAGTGCATTGGAGTTCTCCAAGCCGGCATACTGACCATCGTTTAGCCAGTTCACAACTGCACCTGATACCGGTGTTACTCCATCGGCCATAAACACCTTGCCGGAGAAGACAACCGGTGGGTTCATCACGACGGTGACAGTTGCACTTGAGGTTGGGGTGAGATTAAAGGTTGTGCTCTTGGCCGCGTTCTGCGGGTCGATCACCATGAATTCGTAGTTGGCATTTGCCACATGTACGGTGTCCAAAATTGCTAGCGTCACCTTGCCCTGGGCATCAGTGACCGGACCTGAGTGAGCGTAACCGGCTGGCCAGGTTACACAGCGTGGTGAGATAGCGGAGGCAAAAGGCGTATAGCTTCCGGTTACACAGCCCTTGGTGTCTCCGACGAACTGCACCTTGCCACCGACAACTGGCTGGTTAGTGCCGTGCTGCACAACGGTGACGGTAGTGGTCTTGATGCTAGGCACCTTGATATCGACCACGGTGTCCTGGGTGATGGTTAGCTTGCCACCGGCCTCCATGCCCCAAGGGGTTGGAGGAATGGTGTCAAGGCCGCGGTTGGCCCAGCGCGGGGTGTTTAGGAACAGCTCGCCCTCGGTGCCATTTGGAACCTGAAGCACATACTCACCCGCAAGGTTGGTGTAACCAACCAAAGCATTTGAGTTGTCCAAACCTGCATACGCTCCAGAGGCCAGCCACTTAACCGGCATCTTTGCAACCGGGGTAACACCGTCTGCAAGGGTCACCTTTCCGGTGATGTATGGCAGGTTGCTGGTCCAAGTAATTGCGACGTTGGACTTGTTCCAGGTGGTGGTTGAGGCATCGCGAATACCGCGAACTTGGAAGCAGTAGAACTGTGCTTCCTGAAGATTGAATACCGGAAGGGCGGTAAGGCCAGGTCCGATGTAACCGAAGTGGGTGAATGGTCCGGCACAGGCGTTTGGACCAACCGAGACCTGAAGCTCTTGCTCGTAGTCACCGGCAACGGTGTCATCCCAGTCCACGCGTGCGCGGTCGGTGTAAAGCGCTGAAAGCTTGGTGTTAGTAACTGCACCTGCGAGCGCGGTCGTTTCTGAAACACAAGAGTCAACAAATGCCGAGACGTTTAGGCGTCCACCGGTTGCGACCTTGCCGGTCAAAGTTCCCATTGCGGTGGTGGTTGATTTGAGTTTTGCGATCGCTTGCTCCGCGGTGGTGCCTCGATAGGAAGCAAGACAGAGTGCAATGGCTCCGGTGACGTGAGGCGTTGCCATCGAAGTTCCACTGAGGGTGGCGTAGCCATCACCAGAGGTGGAGAGAATGTTGGATCCAGGGGCCGCTAGGTCGACCTTGGTAGAAGAGAAGTTTGAGTAGCTTGCAAGCAAGCCAGCCTGGTCGATCGCAGCAACCGAGACCACACAGTCAAATGGGCGGTGTGGGGTGGTGCAGTCATAGGCCGCTGGGTACTGAGCGGTGGTTCCAAGATCAGTTGCATCGTTACCGGCTGCAGCTACGAAGATGATTCCGACATCGCCACCGCGCTTGATTGCATTCTCGAGTGACCGCGAGTAGGCAGTGCCACCCCAGGAGTTATTGCTCGCGATGATATCTAGACCTTTTTTCATGCGAAGCATGGTGATGTAGTCGATTGCCTCAATCGCGTCTGCGATCGATGCCTGACCGCTGGCGTTCACGATCTTGGCTGAGATCAGACTCACGTTCCAGGCAACACCTGTCACACCGATTCCATTGCCACCAACTGCGCCAATGGTTCCCGCAACGTGAGTACCGTGTGGGTGTTCGCCGGCGTCATAGACGGTTGCATCGTTGTTTAGAAAGTCATATCCGTTGATGTCATCGATAAATCCATTGGCATCGTTATCGATGCCATCGCCTGGGGTCTCTTGAGCATTTGTCCACATGTTCGCGGCAAGGTCGGAGTGGGAAATATTGATTCCGGAATCGATAACCGCAACGTATACCACGCGGGATCCGTTGTAGCCCTTGGCCCAGGCTCCAGCTGCGTTTACGCCGTTAGAACTGGTTGGACTTGAGGTAGAGGCACTGGTTGAACCGTATAGCCCCCACATGCTGCCATCGACATAACGGGTGTCATTGCTGGTGTTGTCGAGTTCAACCTCATAGTTCGGCTCAGCAAATTCGACGCCGTCCAGTGCTTCAATGCGGGAGAGGTTTGTGGCGAGCGAGTCAAATGGGTTCACCTTCACCAAATAGGTGCCGGCACCTTCCAGACCAATCGCGGAGTAGTTCAGGATTGACCCGGAACTAAAGACTTCTTGCGCCAAAGGCGCATCTTTTTCTAGCTGAACAATCAGCTGGTTGGCGATGATCTCTTCGCCCTGGAGTGTCTGTTCATTAGCGGCCATCGCAACAGTTCCCTGACCCAACAGCATCAGAAGTGTGGCAATTGTGACCGAAAGAACTCGAGAAAAAGACTTGCTCATTTTTACCCCGCTCGACGGGCACAACAAGCGCCCATCACCCAAGTCTCAAAGTAACACCAATCAAGCCAATTGGCGATAGGTCGAGGTAACGATTTCCCAGCGGAAATTAGGCCTAGTAGCCGTAGTAGCTGTCCCAGAATCCCGTCATGAATTCCTCCCAGAACAAAGCCAGGAAGATTGCAGAGATGGTGCCAAGAACAAAGAAAATCCAACCAATGACGATTGCAGCTGTTGCTAGCCCGTCTCCACCCTTTGGAGGGTTAGAGGATCTGATGTCATTGCGAGCCACATAGCCAAGAATCAAGCCCAAAAACGGGATGAACAGTGCAGCAATGAGGGCTCCAATAGCTAGCCCCGAGGTCTGGGGAACTTGCATAGTTGGATACTGCGTCATCGGCATCTGCTGTGGGGCTCGCTCCTGAACTGAAGCGGCAGCACCCGGTTTTGGCTGTCCGCACTGTGAACAAAAAGTTGCACCTGGTGCAAACTCAGTACCGCATCCCTGACAAAACATTATGACTCCTTAAAAGCCGAAGGTCTTGCTCTCGAGGTTAGCACCAAGGATCATTCCAGTCACTAGATCTGCGTCTGGCCATGTCAGTGAAACTGTTGTTACGCGGTGAGATTCAGCACTAACCTTGTGAAATGCGTAAATCAAGGGTGATTACAGGTATTGCTGCCGGTCTAGTTGTTCTAGTTGCTGGCGGTGCTCTGGCTGTTGGCGACTACATCTACACCGCTGGTACCACGGTCGAATGCGCAGTGAATGCAGATGATGTGAATCACACCCCAGCCGAGTTCTACACCGCTGGTATTGACAACGGCCCGTTCCCTGGCGAGGGCTGGAACAAGTGGGTTGATTACGACCTCAGTGACTGGTGGCTGACCGACGTTGCCTATGAAGAAGTAATGATCCCAGTCGCAGATGGCGTCGAACTTGCAGCCTGGTGGATCGCACCGCACTTTGATGAGACCAAAAAGACCGTCATCGTTACCCACGGCATCGGCACCAGCAAGCAGGACTTCAACACGCTTTTACCAACCTCCATGTTGGTAAAAGGTGGCTATAACGTGCTTCTAGTTGACCAGCGCGACGCTGGTGCATCGACCTGCACCGACGGTCGTCACTCAGCTGGCCAAGAGGAGTCGTCTGACTTCGCTGAGGTTGCAAAGTGGCTAAACACCGAAAAGGGAATTCCAGCAACTTCGCTTGGCATGTTTGGTGTTTCCGGAGGTGCAATTGCAGCCTCACTGGTTCCAGCAAAGTCTGACTTGGTTTCTGCCTTCGCTATGGAAGGCACCATTTTTGACTTCAACGCTGCTGCTGCTCAAGAGTTGGAATACCAGGGCTTCCCAGCATTCCTGTGGCAATTTGCCCAAGCTGCTGCACTTGTGCTGCACGGAGTGAATTTGACTGAGACCTCGGTCAAGGACTCGATCGTTATGGCTGGAGCAAGGCCAATGTTGATCCTTCACGGTGACGCTGACCAACGTTTGAAGTATCAGTCTTCGGTGGACTTCTACGACTACGCCAAATCGGTTGGTTCAAACATCACCTTTGAGACTTTCGAGGGTGCCGACCACACCGAGGGCATGCTCTCCGAGACCGATCGCTATGCGAGTGCACTGGTTGGTTTCTTCGATTCCAGCCTGAAGTAATTCCTACTTACAGGTCTTACCAAACTCTTTGATCATTGCAAGCTCCGTCTTGTCGACGGTCAAACCCCAGCGGATCTTCACCTTCACCCAGTTGGTGACATAGCTGCAGCGATAACCGGTGTTTACCGGCAGCCAGTCGGCTGGATCTCTATCCGACTTTGACCTGTTTGACGAAGCAGTGACTGCAATAAGACTTCCGCCAAAACCTAAGTCATTGGCAAATTCTTTGCGCTTATCTGAGCTCCAGGCATAGGCCCCAGAGTCCCACGCTTCTTTGAGCGGTATGAAATGGTCAACATCAAAACTAGACGGATCAGTGGTTGTCACCTGGTCGTAGACCGAATACCACTCACCACCATAGAGGTCGCAATCGCCGGAGACGCTTGGCTTTACTTTGGCCTCCGCAATCAACACCTCTCTTCTGGTGTTGCAGCCATCACCATCGGCATCGATCCAGTGCCTAAATAGGTCACGGTCGTATCCCGCGCCCTGCTCTGCGGCAACAACCAAGTCGGCAATCAATACCTGCAGGTCAGTTAGCTGGGTTGCTGGTTTAGTGGTCGGTTTTTTAGATTCTGTGGGCTTTGGTGAATCTGGAGATTCGGTGCTTGGGGAAATTGTTGGTGAAGCCGTAGGGGTAGGGGTTGGGGTTCGCGTGATTGTTTGAGTCGGAGAAGCCGAGGTAACCTGCTCGGTTGGCTCATCAGAAGAACTAAAGATCGAGACAATCCAGAAAATGACAACTAATCCACCAATGATGGAAAGTGACCCCCGATTTAGCCTCACGTTCTAAAGCTTAGAGAGGCTAAAGCAATCTTGGGCTAGCGGTGAGCTGGCTTAGGAACCAATTCGCCTGAATACTCTGCCTGCTCTGGCAGGTTTGCATTCAGGTATTCAAAATCGTCGTCACTTAGTGTTACGTCCAGTGCGGTGATGCAGTCCAGGATGCTCTCGGTTCTGGTTGCTCCAGGGATTGGAATCACGCTCGGTGAGGTCTTGATTTCCCAGGCCAGGGCAATTGCATACTTTGAGACGTTGTGCTTGTTGGCGATCTCTTCAAAGGCATCCGAATCGGTGATGGCTTTTTTGTTGTTCATGCCGCCAAGTGGTGACCATGGCAAATACGCAACGCCATACTTCTCGCATACTGCAAGCACGTCTAGGTCATAGCGGTAGCGCGGTGAGAACTCGTTCTGGATTGACACAATGCCACCATCGTCTGGTCCGCCGGCAATCTTGATTGCGACCTCTAGCTGCTTGGAGTCGTAGTTTGAGACACCAATCTGGTCGACAATGCCGCGCTCTTTTAGGGCCAGAACATTGGCGACCTGAGTCTCGAATACGATCTCTGGGTCTAGGCGGTGGTGCTGCCAAAGATCGATCTTTTCAACTCCCAAGCGTCCAGCAGAAGCCTCAGCTGCGCGAAGTAGGTAGTCGAGGCTGCCGTTGCGGCCCCAACGCTCGCCTGGCTGACGCGAGATGCCGGCCTTGGTTGCGACAACAACCTTGTTCTTCTGCTCCTTGGTGCCGGACCAGGTTCTAAGAGCCTCAGCAACGAATACTTCGTTGTGGCCAAATTCATCCCAGGTCGGGGCATAAATGTCTGCGGTGTCCAAAAACGTCACACCGGCATCGAGCGCCGCGTGGATCGCTGGGATAGCGGACTCTTGGCGGCGCACTGGATCTAGTGCTGCCCCATTGGACCAAATCCAAGAAACGTTCATGCAACCGACACCGATTGCAGAGACCTGGCGATTACCTAGTTTGTGCTGCTTCATTAGTGCTCCCTATTAAATGGTGCTGACGTCAATTACAAAGCGGTAGCGTACATCGCTTTCCACCACACGGTCATACGCTGCGTCGATAGCAGCAGCATCACTGGCATCCACGAGCTCGATGTTAGAAACGATGTTGTGCTCAGCGCAGAAGTCCAGCATCTCCTGGGTGTCAGCAATGTTTCCGGTGTTTGCTCCAGCGATGGACTTGAGTCCAGTAACCAAACTAAATGGGTTGTAATTCTGGTTTCTGCCTGGAAGTCCGACATTTACAAGGGAACCGCCAACGCGCAAGGTGCTCAGTAGCCCATCAACATCTAGGTCTGCGCTGGTGGTGTTGATGATCACGTCGAAGAAGTTCTTGTGGTTAGCAATTGCATCCGAGGTCAAAACGTATGCCTTGGCACCGAATTCCAGGGCGTCTGCAGCCTTGGCTGGCGAGTGTCCAAGCACGTAAGTCTCTGCACCCATGGCGGCTGCAAACTTCACGCCCATGTGACCTAGGCCACCAAGGCCCAAGATTGCAACTCGCTTTCCCGGTCCTACCTTCCAGTGCTTAAGCGGTGACCAAAGCGTGACGCCGGCACACAACAAAGGTGCCGCGCCAGCGGCATCGATTTTTGTGGAGACTTTTAGTACGTAGTTCTGATCGACCACGATGTCCTGGGCATAGCCACCGTAGGTAGGGGTTTCGTCATAGTGACGACCGTTGTAGGTCTGAACGTTGCCCTTTAGGCAGTAGTTCTGCATGCCCAACTTGCAGTATTCACACTCTCGGCAGGAGTCAACAAATGTTCCAACGCCTACTCGCTCGCCTACCTCAAACTTTTTAACTGCAGAGCCAACCGCGGTTACCTCACCGACGATTTCGTGCCCTGGCACCATTGGGAAAATGCCCTCGAACCACTCATCTCTCACCTGGTGGATATCAGAGTGACAAATGCCGGAAAAAAGAATCTTTACGGCGACCATCTCGGAGGTTAGTTCCCTAAGTGGCAGCTCTCCCTTTTCAAACTTTCCGCCTGGGCTGTTGGTGACCAGGGAACGGGTGCTTGGCATCTTTACCTCTTCTTTAGGGATGGTGCCTAACGCAATCTGAGTCAATAAACGTATGAAGCTAAAAACCAAGATCGTCCTCGCATCGATTCTAAGCCTGCTGCTAGTGGGCCCATTCCTGATTCCGGTAAACAGTTCCGGAACCCTCACAAATCCAACGGCGGCTTCAGCACAAAAGCTCACCGGAAATCTCGCCAACGTTTAAAGCCGAAATTTATTTACCCCGTAAGGGGTTATGAAATCCATGCTTAATTACGACGTGCCACTGACCATGCTGAATGGCCAGCCTAGAAACCTCTCTGAGTTCAAGGGTCAGCTCTTGCTAATCGTGAACGTCGCCTCACGCTGCGGTCTCTCACCGCAGTATGAGCAGCTAGAGCAGCTGCAAAAGAAGTACCAGGACCGCGGCTTCAGTGTGCTGGGTGTCCCATCGGGCTCTTTCATGCAGGAACTCAAGGACAGCGACTCGATCGGTGAGTACTGCTCCACCACCTGGGGAGTTACCTTCCCAATGACCGAAAAGGCAGATGTCAACGGTCGCAAGCGCCACGAGCTCTACAAGCAATTGGTAAAGACCAAGGACGCCATGGGTCTTGCAGGTCCGGTGCTATGGAACTTCGAAAAATACCTCGTGCTACCAAACGGTGAGATTCACCGCTTCCGCCCAAACATGCTTCCGGATGACCAGAAGATTGTTGCGCTGATCGAGGCTAATCTTCCTCGTTAGATTCAAGATTTACCTTCTTCACCAAGCACTCGCAGTATTCGCATTCGCAGTCGAAGAAAAACTTCAAACATACTGAGCACAGCTCCATAACGCCTCCCAAGAACCAAAGCTATCCTTTGGTCATGACAACTTTGGTAGTCGCGGCAATCATTCAGGATTCTGAGCACAACTACCTTTGCGCCAAAAGAGGCGATTGGAAAGCCGCTGCGAATAAGTGGGAGTTTCCAGGCGGCAAGCCAGAAGACAATGAATTACTCGAAGACGCCATCGTGCGGGAAATTCGCGAAGAGCTCGGTGTCGATATTGCGGTTAGAAGAATGTTTGACCGCACCACCACCGGAGAAATCGACTTAGTCACCTTTGTCTGTGACCTGCTAAGCGAAAAGCCAACCCACTCAACCGATCACTCGGAATTGCGCTGGGTGCCGGAGAGCGAACTTTCGAAATTGGACTGGGCTGCGCCAGATCTTCCCGCCGTCAAAAGGATATTGATTCCTTTTTGCTAACCCAGGGTTCGAACCGGGAACCTGAGGTATTCGGCCTTCCACCCCAAGTTTGGATTACGCCAAACCAAATCGTCGGCAAGCTCTGCAACACATGCCCAATAGAAGACATGGGTTAGGTCGACGGTGAGATAACTCACGGTGTCATTTGGGAAAGCCTTCCCCAAGAACCTTCTGAGCAGTGTTGGTATTTCACCTAGGCCGTGTTCGTGTAACTGGCTTCTAACGTCAAGTTCGATCTCCTTCGCACGTCTTGGGTTCCAAGGTAGCGATGGGTTTGGGTGGTGAAGCATTGCGGACAATGCCAGGGCATCGCGATAGCGAACATCCTCCAGCTGATCAAATAGCGGAGCAAAGCGCTCCATTTCATATCCGGCTTTGCGCAGATCGAGAATGTCCGGGTAGGAGACGAACCGATAAAACGGAACGTGCGGTCTAACCGGCTGGTATGGCACCGAGGTGAAACTGGCAGTGAGTGGATCTATGCCAACCGCAGCAGCACCCCAGGAATTAAATGCCTCATCGGGATATGGAATCGAATCCAGATCCTCAGGCTTTTCCTTGGCTGCCATTAGATGGTTTCTAACTAGCCAAGCATGTCGTGGCGGACGATGGTCGCGTTGCGATCCTGTCCAACACCGATTGCGGAGATGCGAGTGCCGCTCATTTTCTCGAGCGCTAGGACGTAGTCCTGAGCGTTCTTAGGCAGTGACTCCAAGGTCTGGCAGCCGGTGATGTCCTCGTCCCAACCTGGGAACATTTGGTAGATCGGCTTAGCGTGGTGGAAGTCGGTCTGGGAAACCGGAACCTCTTCAACCCTTACGCCGTCCACATCGTAGGCAACACAAACTGGAATCTCCTTGATGCCGGTCAGCACGTCGAGCTTGGTCAAGAAAATATCGGTTAGACCGTTGATACGGGTTGCATACCTGGCGATTGGAGCATCGAACCAACCGCAGCGACGGTTACGACCCGTGGTAACACCAACCTCGCCACCGGTCTTGCGCAGGAACTCGCCCCACTCATCAAACAGCTCGGTCGGGAATGGACCGGAGCCAACACGCGTGGTGTAGGCCTTGAGGATTCCAATCACACCGGTGATCTTGGTTGGACCAATACCGCTACCGGTGGTAGCTCCACCTGCGGTTGGGTTTGAGGAGGTCACAAAAGGATAGGTTCCGTGGTCAACATCCAAAAGGGTTCCCTGACCACCCTCAAGCAAAACAGTCTTGCCATCGGCAAGCGCGTTGTTCAACACCAGTGCGGTGTCGGCAACCATTGGCTTTAGACGCTCTGCGAAAGAAAGCAGGTGGTCAACAACCTCTTGGGGTCTTACCGCTGCGCGGTTGTAGATCTTTACCAAAAGGTCGTTCTTTTGAAGCAGTGCTCCCTCGACCTTCTGAAGCAAAATGCTTGGGTCAAAAAGATCCTGAATTCGAATTCCTAGGCGACCCATCTTGTCTCCGTAGGTAGGTCCGATGCCGCGACCGGTGGTGCCGATGGCGCGCTTTCCCAAAAAGCGCTCGGTCACCTTGTCCACGGTGACGTGATAAGGGGTGATGACGTGAGCGTTTGCGGAGATTAGAAGCTTTGAGGTGTCTACGCCTCGAGCGTTTAGACCATCGATCTCGCGGAAAAGTACTTCGAGGTCAACCACAACACCGTTACCGATAACCGGTGTGCACTCGGGGGTCAGGATGCCGGAAGGCAATAGGTGAAGGGCAAACTTCTTGTCGCCAATAACCACGGTGTGGCCAGCGTTGTTGCCGCCTTGGTAGCGAACCACGTAATCAACGCGGTCACCGAGTAGGTCGGTTGCTTTACCCTTACCTTCGTCGCCCCACTGGGCTCCGACTAGGACTACTGCGGGCATGGCTTTACCCCTTCCGTCTTGGGGATCTCAGGGCGAATGGCCCTAGGACAATTCTAACTAAAAACGTGCTGCATCACCCAAGAGTGCATGGTTATTGCAGCTGCCGCTGATGCATTGATTGATCTTGTGGAACCGAACTGCACAATCTCCAAAACCATGTCCGCGCCATCCAGAGCTGCCTGCGACAGTCCCGGGCCTTCCTGGCCAAATAGGAATACGCACTCTTTTGGCAATTGAACATTCTCAATCTGCTTGCAGCCCGGGACATTGTCGATTGCAATGATCGGGAGCTTGCCGCCGGTTGAAGATGCAGTCTTTGCCCACTCGATTAGGTTGTCTACGTCTGGCCGGTGGGTTACGTGCTGGTAGCGGTCGGTGACCATTGCACCGCGACGGTTCCAGCGGCGATTACCGATGATGTGAACCTCTTTTGCCATAAAGGCGTTTGCGGTTCGAACGATCGAACCAATGTTTAGGTCGTGCTGCCAGTTTTCGATAGCAACGTGATAGCCGTGACGCTTGGTATCCAAGTCCGCGACAATCGCCTCCATTGACCAGTAGCGATAGACATCAATCACGTTTCTGGTGTCGCCATTTGCCAGTAGCTCTGGGTCGAACTTTGAATAATTTGGGTCCTTGGCAGGATCTCCCGAGTATGGCCCTACTCCCCAGGTTGACTGTTCGTGGGTTCCGGTGGCGTTTTCTTCATTCACTGGCCTAAGCCTAAAGCTAGGCTGGGGTTATGACTGGGCGTTCTAAAGTAAAAAACTGGCTTACCGACATGGATGGCGTGCTTTGGCACGAGGGGCATCCAATTCCAGGAGCGACAGAGCTAATCAAAAAGTGGCAGGACGAGGGCACTGAGTTCTTGGTTTTAACCAATAACTCCAGCTACACCCCGAGAGATTTGGCAGCCAGGCTGCAGGCCGGCGGACTGAACGTTCCTGAGGAACGCATCTACACCTCAGCCCTTGCCACGGCAGACTTTGTAAAGTCGCAAAAGCCTCACGGCACCGCATTTGTTATTGGTGAGGTCGGCCTCACCACCGCAATGCACGAAATCGGTTATGTGATGACCGAGGTTGATCCGGACTACGTAGTTTTGGGCGAGACCAGAAACCTAAGCTTTGAAGCGCTAACCAAAGCGGTTCGCCTAATCGGCAAGGGTGCCAGGTTTATTGCCACCAACCCGGATGTCACCGGACCTTCTGCAGATGGACCGCTTCCAGCCACCGGTTCGGTTGCGGCTCTAATTACCGCTGCGACCGGCAAGGCTCCATACATTGTTGGAAAGCCAAACCCGATGATGTTTAGAAGCGCAATGAACAAGATCAATGTCCACTCCGAGGACACCGCGATGATTGGTGACCGCATGGACACCGATATTGTGGCCGGAATCGAAGCCGGACTTCACACCATCTTGGTCAGAACCGGCATCTCGGATGACGCTGAAATTGCGAAGTATCCGTTTAGACCAACCGAGATTCTCGATTCAGTAGCGGATCTAATTTAGCTATCCAGCTCCTTGATGTATTTGTTGGTTGCCACGAATACCCCTGCAACCAAAACACCGAGAGATAACGCAAGGTAGATCGGCTTCACGCCGATTGCATCAACTGCCCCACCCGCCGCTATCCATGATCCCAATGAGCCAGCTACAGTAGAGGTGCCGGTTAATTCCAGAGCTATCCAAGGGATAGCGATAAAGACCATCGAGCCAGAGATCAAGCTCGTGATAGATGCAATCTGCAGCAATACGAACGGCGCTAAATTGCGCTTCACAAAAGACCTACTTCGTTAGACCTAGGTCTTCTAGGGTGATGGCGGTCAAATAGGCAAAGCCTGCTGCCTCAATCGCCTGTCGTGCACCGGTGTCGCGATCCACGACTGTTGCGACTGCAACCACATTCGCTCCTGCTGCAACCAAAGCCTCGGTAGCTGTCAGCGGTGAACCACCGGTTGTAGAGGTGTCCTCTAGGACAACCACGCGCTTACCAACAACGCTTGGGCCCTCGACCTGGCGGCCCATACCGTGTGCCTTGGCTTGCTTGCGAACTACGAAGGCATCTAGCTTGCGACCTTGAGCGGCAGCTTGGTGCAATAGAGCGCTAGCAACTGGGTCTGCGCCCATCGTCAGACCACCGGCTGCGTCAACATCACCAAAACCGTTGTCATCCAAAAGCTTGAGCATGACCTTGCCAATCAAAGGAGCAGCCTCGTGGTGCAGGGTTGCCCTGCGAAGATCAACGTAGTAGTCAGCCTCTAGGCCTGAAGAGAGTGTTACCTTGCCGTGCACAACAGCCAGCTCTTTGATTAGTTCAACAAGTCGTGGCTTATCCGGTGCGGTGAAGGTCATGTGCCAAGGCTAGCAAGGTTTGCTGGTTAGAGTTGTGAGGTGAAAATCGCAACCTGGAACGTCAACTCCGTTCGCGCTAGAGCGCCTAGAGTCATCCAGTTTTTGGAGCGCACCCAAATAGATGTGCTTGGGATGCAGGAGATTAAGTGCAAGCCGGAGCAGTTTCCGTATGCAGACTTTGAGGCCATTGGCTACAAGGTCATTGCCCACGGTCTGAACCAGTGGAATGGTGTGGCTTTCGCCTACCGGGCAGATTTGGAACCTGAGGATGTCGAGTTCTCCTTCACCGACCAGCCCCAGTTCAAAGATGTCGTTGAGGCTCGTGCCATAGGCGCAACTTTTAATGGCGTAAGAATTTGGTCGCTATACGTTCCACACGGTCGAGGGCTAGAAGACCCACACATGGAATACAAGTTGGAGTTCCTAGATCGCCTAGCCGCCAACACCGCTGAGCAACTCGAGGCAGACCCCGACTTAGACCTTTGCCTAATGGGCGATTTCAATATCGCACCACTGGATAGCGATGTTTATGACATTTCGATGTTTGAGACTCATATCTCAGAACCAGAGCGCCAGGCCTTTGAAGCCTTTGAGCAAATTGGTCTTACTGACACCGTTCGCGAAATTGTCCCCGGTCAATACACCTACTGGGATTACAAAGACCTTTGCTTCCCAAAGAACAACGGCATGCGAATTGACTTCTGCCTAACCTCAGAGTCCCTCACCGAGAAAGTGGTTGGGGCGTCCATCGAGCGCGATGAGCGCAAGGGCGAAGGTCCTAGCGACCACGTTCCTGTTGTGCTTGAGCTTTCCGACTGAGCCAGTCTTGGCGCTCTTTCTCGCTTAGCTTCTCAATCGCATATCGCAGTGCGGTTCTAGGCACAGTCGCCGCGTGCTGCTGCAAGAAATCGCGCAACGCGCGCAAATCTTTTTTGCCAACTTCGCGAAGTGACCAGCCAACCGCTTTGTGGATAAGGTCGTGCGGGTGATCAAGCAATTCTTCGCAGATGGCCAGCGTTGGGGCCATATCAAACTGAGCAATCATCGGGAAGGTGAGAATCACAGCGCTGCGCTGAATCCAAAGGTTTTTGGATTTGGTGCGCTTGATTAGAAACTCAATTGCCTTTGGGTCAGCAACCAGTTCTCTACCGAAGCGATTGGCCGAGACATCAACCAGGTCCCAGCTGTTGATACAGCCGGAATCGTAAAGACTTAGGTATTTCTCAAATAGATCGTTGCGTGAAGCTGGGTCTTTGGCTTTCTCATACTGGTTGCTGAGAATCACTACAGCGCAAAGGCGATCTTCGTGATACTCGCTATTCGAAAGTTCCCGAATCGTTTCCCAGCTGGCGTTTTTGTATTCGCGGGCAACGGCCCTTGTTTCTGGCACTTTGACGCCCAGAAACTTGTCGCCTTCGCCATACTCTCCGGGTCCGGTTTTATAAAACCAAGCCAGATCTATTGCGTGAGCAGGGCGTGCGAAAGAGCGAATGTCTTTGCGAATCTCTTCGAGCATTAGCGAATGGTTTCAGCCACCACGATCAAGGAGTCGCCCTTTTGCGGGGTGAACAGTGCTTCCTTGCTTGGGTTTAGCTTGACCCCTGCTGCTGCATCGCCAGCACTCTTGACTGCCGAGCGGAAGCCGATTGCTGACTCACCCTTGGCTCGAGCGTTAGCGACCAACTGCGCGTAGCTAACCTCTTTCCCGACCGGTGAATAGAGTGCGATGTCGCGGACGCTAATTGATGCACCATCGGCGTCGAAGAGGTCTTCGAATACCGGAGCAAGCGCTGGGTTCTCAGAAACCTGTGCAATCAAAAGTGCAGCTAGGTTGTCGCTAACTACCAAGTCGTCTACAGCAGCCACGCGAGCAATCTCCGCCTTGCGGCCATCAAGAATCTCGGCAACCAAACGGGTTGGCTCAACACCGTTGTTTGGAGCTTCAAACAGACGGTTCATCTGAAGCATGGTCAACATGGTCTGAGCATCTGCTTCGGCTTCGCTAATTGCGTTGCGGTAGCCCAGCACGATTACCTCGTCGTAGTGCCTAGCGCTGGCAGCTGCAGTTAGGTCATCAATGTCACCGGTGACAGAAGCCGTGGTGACCTTGATGTTGGTTCCGAAATCCAGGCTCTTTAGCTGTTCCTCTGCGACCAGTGACTTTCTAGCCAAGATGTGAACGGTTGAGCCCTTTGGCAAAAATGCAGCTAGCTCGTTGATCACCGAGCGGCCCATTTCAGACCAACCAATAACCAATAGGTGTTCTGGCTTAGGGGTCGGGACCGCGATCTTGGCGGCTTTTTTGACGAGCTCCTCGCGGGTGCCGGTGTAGGTGACCTTGTCATCGTCCTGGGCAATCGCAATGATTCTGCTGCCCTTGGAAATCTTGCTGGTGTGCTTAGGGTTTAGGTGGGTCTGACCCTTGGCATCAACAAGTCCAATAACAGATGCGGTGTTGAAGCTCAAAAGTGCATCGGCGTAGGTCTTGCCCTCAAGAGCAGGGATCTCGCTGAAGTAGATCTCGTCACCGGAGAAGTCCAAAAGGTCCAAGATCACGGTTGATAGTCCTGGCTGG
>CAMAQN010000021.1 GCA_945860535.1 Auritidibacter sp. Marseille-P8566 | reverse complement strand
CCAACATGACCGTTGACCTAATTCAGCCGATTGCGCTTGAAGAGGGACAGCGTTTCGCTATCCGTGAGGGTGGCCGCACTGTAGGTGCTGGTACCGTCACCAAGATCAACAAGTAATTCTGTAAAGAATTAGTCAAAACCCCCTCGGTTCTCCGAGGGGGTTTTGCTTTGTCTGTTTGAGCTAGAGACCTGCCAAAAGAATCAAACCCACCCAAATTGCTTTGGGTGGGTTTGATCGCAGTGCTGCTATTAGGAGAGCATGTCCTTGGTCAGTTCGTTCTTCTCGCTCTTGTTGATTAGAGCCCATACATAACCGATTACTCCGGCGATGAATGGCAGCAAGACGAGGAACCAGCCAAGACCGTTGAGCTGCCATGCGCTCTCAGGTAGTGATGGGTCAACCCCGTCTGGCACGGTGCCAGCGAGCAGGTTGAAGCGGCTCATCAATAGGTAGAGCGCTAGTAGCAACAGAATTGCCGAGGCCACTGGTGCGATGGTTGACCTCCAGAGGTTCTCGCCACCGTTCTGCTTGAAAAAGCGCACAACTGCCACGGAAACCAGCACCTCGACTATCAAAAGGGCGATAACCGTAACAGCGCTCATCCAGAAGAACAGGTTGAGAACTGGGTCCAGACCGGCAATTGCGAAGATGATCATTACAGCTGCGGCGAGAACCGAGGTTGCAATTACACCAAACGATGGAGCACCAGCTGCGTTGGTCTTTCCAAAGCTAGCCGGTAGAACACCGCCACGACCCATTGCAAAGAAGTAGCGAGCGCTGGCGTTCTGAAATGCCAACAGACCGGCAAACAGGCTAGTGAGTACCAACCAACCCATAACAGTGGTCATCCATGGACCAACGTACTGGTTCGCCAGCGAGAAGAGCACAGCGGCTGGGTCGGCCAGTGGGACGCCATCGATTGCTGAACGAGCAATAACCTCATCAAAAATCTTGGAGGCTCCCATACCGGTGACCATCGCGAAGGAGGTGAATGCGAATACAACGGTGATTAGTCCGATAGCCAAGTAGGTTGCCTTCGGCACTGAGCGCTTAGGGTCAATCGACTCCTCACCGTAGATTGCGGTTGCCTCGAAGCCAATGTATGAAGCCACAGCAAAAGCAATAGCGATACCGGCACCACCAGCAAAGCCACCCGCAAGAATCTGATCTGGCGAGAAGGAAGCTCCGAAGTTTAGACCTTCAGGGCCGCCGTCGATCAAAATCACAGCTGCGGTGATCAGTAGTGCAGCGAGCTCGACTACAAGCAAAACACCTAGAAGCTTGGCTCCGATGTCGACACTGAGCAGTGAAAGTCCGGTGACTAGCGCCCAGGCAGCCAAAGACCATACATACCAGGGAAGTTCAATCCCCATAGCCCCCATTTGGCCAGCCAGTACGCCTCCGAAGAAGCCATAGATAGCCAGCTGAATGGTTATGTAAGAGACGATTGATACAAAGGCGGATGCAACACCAGCATTAGCACCAAGACCTCTGCCAACGTAAGCGAAAAAAGCGCCTGTATTGGTGACCCGACTGCTCATGGCGGCGTAGCCGACGCTGAACAACATCAGGATTAGACCAACTGCAAGGTAAGCACCTGGAGCAGCAGCTCCGTTGCCAGCGAGCATTGCTACTGGAACCGCACCGGTCATTCCCACAAGAGGGGCGGAGGCGGCTACCACGAAGAAGACAATACTTAAAACTCCAAGTTTTCCGGATTTGAGAGACCCGGCCGATCCGTTTTTTTGCGACATAAATTCTCCTCATTGAGTTTTGGTCGTTTTGACACAAACGACTACGTTCTACATTGGCGCAAATCCATCCGATTTGGTGAAGGATTTAGGCACTTGAGAAAGTTCTAAATCAAATCGTTATAAAGCGATAATTGGGAAAATCGTTTGAAAGCAAATGATTGCTATTCTTGATGATATGACCGAACTAAGTGGGTTTCTCGCCCCAAAGACGCCTTCTGGCAAGAGTGCAATTATTCCTCACATGCCGTGGTTCTACTCTGGAACCCTGCTGACAGTTGAGTATTTGACAGATCCTAAGAATGTCCGAGCAATCCTCCCCCCAGAGCTTAAGTTGGCAGATGAAGAGCCAGGAGCAGTCGCATTGATTTGGGCGGATTGGCAGTCCTGCAGCACGGATAAGCAAGAGCTACTCGATCCAGTTAGATCGCAGTACATGGAAGCTTTCGTGGTTGTTAGATGCAAGTTCGAGGGGGTCACCTATTCAAGGTGTGTAGCTATCTGGGTTTCTAAGGACTTCGCAATTGCCAGAGGTTGGTTCCAGGGTTACCCAAAGAAGTTGGGTTCAATTCACGCGACTCGCGTTTACAACCGTGGGCAAGCGACCCCGAGGCTAGAAGCCGGGGCCAAGTTTGGAGCAAGCATCGCAGCCAACGACCACAGATTGGCAGAGGCAGTTGTCACACTTCGTGCGCAATCGGAGCACAACGGCTTTGTAAATGGACACAAGATGCTACACAGTCGTTGGATGCCGTCAATCACACCTGGACTGGGAAACTCCATGGATCAGCTGATCACCATGGGCGGCGTCGATGCTGATCTGGGAACTCCTTGGGTTGGCGATGCAGAGCTCAATCTTTTCGATTCACGTTGGGACGAGCTCGGTTCGATTCTTCCGGTTCAGGAAATTCTCGGGGGCTATTTCCGTGAGGTTGGAGTGACCTTCAACGGCGGCACCCTAGTCAAGGACTTCTCGAACCCCAACATCTAAATCCAACTGATTGCCCCTAAATATCTGAGGGCGCCTACTTTGGTTTAGAAGTCCTCCATGTATTCGCGGATTTCCCAGTCGCTCACGGTGCGACCGTGGAGTGGTCCGACTTCTGAGTTGTAGCGTTCGAGCTCATCTCGCTTCAGGGTCAGGAAAATCTCAATCAGGCTGTCCGAAATCAGACCGCGAAGCTCGTTGTCTTCTTCAAGTGCATCGAGTGCATCGGTAAAGGTGGTTGGCAGAATTGGAGCAGCTTCGTTTTCGTAGGCCATTCCCTCGGCAGCTTCTGGGCACTCAAGCTTGTTGAGAATACCCAGCAGTCCAGCACTCAGAATTCCAGCGATCATTAGGTACGGATTAGCTGCGCCGTCTCCAACGCGCACCTCAAGGCGAGTTCCACTGCCACGCTCTGGAGGTATTCTCACCATGCAGCTGCGGTTGTCGTAACCCCAGTTGGCGCGGAATGGAGCCAGCGTGTCTGGACCGAGACGCTTGAAGGCGTTGATCGAAGGGTTTGTCAAAGCGGTTAGACCGGAAGCGTGCGCGGTGATACCTGCGATTAAGCGCTGGGCCACCTCAGAGAGCTCACCACTGCCGTTATCCATCAAGTTCTTGCCGTTGGCGTCAACCACCGAGAAGTGAAGGTGGAAACCACTGCCGCCTTCATCGCTCCATGGCTTCCCCATAAAGGTGGCGTGCTGACCGGTACGGTGCACGATGTCCTTGATTGCGGCCTTGAACATCAAGGTACGGTCTGCAGCGTCTAGCGCGTCAGAGTGCCAAAGGTTGATTTCGTACTGACTTGGGCTGAATTCGTGGTTGCCGGCGTAAACGCCAATGTTCATCTGGTCCAGCATTCGCATCAGGTGAAGGAATGTGCCGTGAGGGTCCACCAGCGATCCGGTGGTGTAAGCCCTGCCGGTTGCGGTCAGCGAGCGCTTGAAGCCGCCCTCTGGGGTTCGATCGGCGATGTAGAACTCGAGCTCAGGGCCAACGATCGGACGTAAACCCAGCTCTTGGTACTTGGCGATGACCAACTGTAGAGCCGTGCGAGGTGAGAAGAGGTTTGGCTTACCGTTTGGTTCGCGTGCGTCCATAATGACGTAGGCGACCCCCGGCTCCCAGGGCATGGGTGTGATGCTCTCGGGTTCGATTTGCCCGACTAGGTCCTGAAGTCCGTCGCTAAGGATGTTTGCTGCATCCAGCACACCACCCTGAGTATTGGTGTTCCAAATTCCCTGACAAAAGGTCGGTCCACCATGCGCGGAACGATCTAAGTTGCTTACCAGCAGGTCTTTGGACCGAGGGATTCCCAGCACGTCCGAATACATAACTCGCAGAACGTCGATTCCCCGCTGGCGCAGGGACTCTTTCAATGCGCCTAAGTCGAGAGCCAATGTAACTCCTTTGTCACTTTTTGGACCAACCAAACTGTCGTTTGGGAACAAACGACAGAATAGTATCTGAATCTACTCAATGGCAGACTAGAGCGCAAAAGTTATCTTTGCGTGACTTAAAAGGAGTTCCATGAAGGCCCTGTTTATTCAGCATGATCATGTGAGCCCAACTGGCCCTGTTTCGGAGCGCTTGCGCCACCATGGATTTGAGATTGAAGAGCGAACTGTTGTCCCTGAGCACCTGTTCAGCTCGCCAAACCAGGCCAACTTTCAGTTTCCTGACCTTGATGATTACGACCTCATTATTCCAATGGGTGCTCCCTGGGGCGCCTGGGACGATGCCTGCATCGGAAACTGGCTGCAGCCGGAGCTCGACTGGATTCGCACTGCTGTAACACAAAACAAGCCGGTGTTAGGCATCTGCTTCGGCGGTCAGCTAATTGCTAGGTCAATGGGGGGTAGTGTTGCGCGCGGCCCACAGTGTGAGATTGGCTGGAAGTCGATCTGGAGCGAGGCTCCGGAAATTGTGTCTAATGGTCCATGGTTCCAATTTCACTACGACCGCTGGCAACTGCCCGAAGGTGCAGTTGAAATCGCCAGGAATCCGATCGCCTCTCAGGCGTTTATCATCAACAAATCCCTGGCGATACAGTTTCACCCTGAGATTAACGCAGCGGGCCTGAAGGACTGGTTGGCCTGGGGCGGGGATAAGAAAGTGATTGAGGATGGACAAGATCCAGATATCATGATGGCTCAAACTTTGGCCGAAGAGGCCGAGTCCGAAAGGCGCAGCTTTGCGTTGGTCGACGGATTCCTAAAGCACGTCGCCAAACTGATTTAGCGAGAACTAATCTCCACCTGCATGCGCTTGATTCCATGCACAAAATTTGATCTCAAGAAGTCGATTTCGCCGACCCGCTTGGCAGAGGAAATTCGGCCAATCAAATCTTCAAACATGACTCTAAGTTCAATTCTTGCTAGCGCATTTCCGAGGCACATGTGTGGGCCACCGCGACCAAAGGTCATGTGCTCGTTTGGATTTCTGAGCACATCCATCACATCTGCATTATCGAAGACAGCTGCGTCACGGTTTCCGGATGCAAACCAGGTAACGACCTTGTCGCCAGCTTTAATCAATTGGCCATTTAGCTCTACGTCCTTGGTCGCAGTCCTTCTGAAGTGATAGACCGGGCTGGCAAAGCGCAAGAATTCCTCCACTGCCCAAGGGATTAGCTCTGGGTTCTCCTGGAGCAACTCAAGTTGCGATGGGTTTTGCAGCAGGTTGTTGAAGGTGTGGCTAATGGTGTGACGGGTGGTCTCATTACCGGCAACCACAAGCAGCAAGAAGTTAGTGTGGAAGTCGCGCTCAGTCAACGACACGCCATCACTCATCGGGTTGTTCACCAGCACCGAAACTAGATCCGTGCCATCTTTACCTGTGCGTTCCCGCGCCAATTCATCGCCATACGCGAATAGCTCAAGAGCTGCCGGTGATCGGAACGGAATCAAGCGGTACTTTTCACTGTCCGGATCGCTGATTAAGACATCCGCGTGCTCTGGGTCATCGAAACCAATCATGCGGTTTCCCCAGTCAATTAGCTTGCCGGTATCAGACTCCGGGACATCGAGTAGCTTGGCCAACACCTGAATTGGGAAGTCTGCCGCTACCTCGGTAACAAAATCGAAAGTGCCCTTGGCCAAGGCATTGTCTAGCGTGGTGGCCGTCAAGCCCCTAAGGAAGGTCTCGTAAACCGACACCGCCTGCGGAGTGAACTGCCCTTGCAGCAGTCTTCGAAGCGCACGGTGCCGAGAACCATCAGTCTCCAACAGTGAGCGCCGGGCTTGCTCCTGCTCAGCATCTACTTCCTCCAGATTTGTGAATCGCTCAGAAGTGAAGGTCTCGGAGTCGCGCAGGACTTTGACGATGTCGTGGTACCTGGTTACCGCCCAAAAGCCACTGTTGGGCGCTTCTTCCTCACACCAGTGAATTGGAGACTTCTCCCGAAGCTCTCGAAAGGCTGCCCAGGGTGCGCCCTGGGAAAAAAGATCTAGATCTGCGAGGTTGATACTCGACGCTGAGCTCATCAGGAATCCTTATGTCGTTTGGATGCTAACAATAATGACTCTAGCTAACTTAAGGTGCTTCGGACTAGCGGCTTTACAATAGTGATACAAACTTTGAGAAATTTAGGGGCCATGGCTGGGATTCACACCATCACAGAAACCGAGCGCCAAGTCAGACTCGTGTTGGGCTCTAAAGCTCTCGACTTCGAGTCAATGGCAGTAGTGGCGAACATTTTCCGTGCCTCGAATAATCTTCGCAACCACCTAGAGCGCTCGGTGTTGCAGGCACATAATCTTTCCTGGACTGGCTTTGTGGTGCTTTGGGTGGTTTGGATTTGGGGGCCAGTTGAGACTCGCGAGGTTGCGCGCGAAAGTGGCATTTCCAAGGGAACACTAACTGGCGTCATGAAGACTTTGGAAGGCAGGGGTTATCTGGTGCGAGACCGAGGAAAAAACGACGGTCGCCTGGTCGATGTCAGCCTCACCAAAGCCGGCAGTGCTCTCATGGATGGCCTGTTTCCGCAGTTCAACCAAGAAGAAACCCAGGTTGCCAGTGTGCTCAGTAGCCAGGAGAAGGCCGATATTTCAAGGCTGCTGCGACTGATCTCTACCCATACCGCTAAAGCTTGAAAGCACTCGCTTCGTAGACGAAGCGCTTGAGCATCCCTAACTGCCCCGCCTCGGATTGGTAGTTGTCCTCTGGGTGCCACTGCACTCCGTAAGCCCAACCCGCAGATGGGTATCGAACCACCTCGACGTAGCCATCGGTGGACTTGCCGAGCACCTCAATACCATCCCCTAGGCGAGCAATAGCTTGGTGGTGATAGCACGAGGTCTTTAGCGGACCTGGCTCTAGGCCAAGCTGCATGCCTGATTCCTCGAAGTTGAGTTCTGAGATGTGATTCCGGTGGTGCTCGGTCATGTCTTGAATCAGCGAGCCACCCAGGGCTACGTTGGTCACCTGAAAGCCGCGGCAGATAGCGAAGTAGGGCATTGCCTTTTCTAGCGCGAAACGAGCGAGTGAAAAGTCCACTTCGTCTTGAAGGTCATCAATGCCGTAGAGCTCATCGTTGTTTGGCTGCTCGCCATAACGCAAAGGGTTTATATCTGAACCTCCAGGCATGAGAACACCTGAGAAGCCAGCCAGGACCTTGCTCCAGTCGGAATCTTTGGTCGGCAACAGTGTGATGGGTTCGCCGCCAGCGGCGTGAACCGCTTCGAGAAGTCTTCGAGCATTCACCACGCCTGCGTATCTGGTGACTGAAGTCGACTCGGCCAATCGGCCAAGAATTGCGATCCGGGGTCTGAATTCCATCGTTCTTCCTAAATTGTTATAAAGATTCGCAGGGCCTAGCGAATCAGATGTTCTAATCTAAATCATTAGTGTCCAAATGATTTTAGGGAGACCCCGTGAGTAAAGCTCATGTTTTCGGTGTTGACATTGATACGAGACACTTTATTGGTGGAAATCGCATTGCGTCCGCAGAAACATACACCGACCTTTCCCCGATTGATATGTCGGAGTTGGGCCAAATCTCTCGTGGCGGAAAGCAGGAGATTGACATGGCGGTGCAGGCCGCAAAAACAGCCTTCCCAGCTTGGGCAGCTCTTGGCCCAGCGGGCCGAGGAAAACTACTGTTCAGACTCGCGGACCTAATTGAAGAGAATGTCGAGCTTTTGGCCAACGTCGAGACTTTAGACAATGGCTCGCTGCTTCGGTCACATCGCCGAGGAGTCATGCCTAGAGCTGCCATGAACATTCGCTTCTTTGCCGACTGGGCAATGAATCAGCTGAGCCACCCCGACTTCGAGACCCGCGGCCACACCAACAAAATTTCTTGGGACCCTTCGGGAGTTGCGGCACTTATTACCCCGTGGAACGCCCCGCTGATGCTGGCGACTTGGAAGATAGGACCTGCTTTGGCTGCAGGAGACACCGTGGTGCTCAAGCCGGCGGAGTGGACTCCGCTCAGTGCCAGCTTGTTCGCCGATCTCACAATCGAAGCCGGAATTCCTGCTGGAGTATTCAACGTGGTCTTTGGTTTTGGCAACGAGGCAGGCGCGGCTCTCACAGCGCACAAAGACATCGCACGAATCTCATTCACCGGATCTGTGCCGACAGCAAAAATCATCGCCCACGCTGCCGCCGATAACCTCACCCCGGTGAGCTTTGAGCTCGGTGGAAAGAGCCCACTGCTGGTTTTCGAAGACGCCGACTTGGAGCTCGCAGCTCAGCTAGCAGTCGAACAGTATGACAATGCCGGTCAGGTCTGCCTCTCCGGAACGCGCATCCTGGTTCACGAGTCAGTGGCTGTTGAATTCGCCGAGAAGTTCAAGGAACGCGCTCTAAAGATTACGCAGGGCGACCCTCGCGATGAGGACACCGACATCGGACCACAAATTCACCCCGTTCACTTCGATCGAATCAAGGGCTTTGTGAACCGGGCAAAAGAGGCTGGCGCTTCCATCGTGATGGGAGGCTCGGAAAACCAGGAGCTCGGTGGTTTGTATTTCAAGCCGACTTTGGTTTTGAATCCCGATCCGCTAAGTGAAATTGTGACCAGCGAAGTCTTTGGCCCGGTGCTTTGCATGCAGACCTTCTCCACTGATCAGGAGGCTTTGGCAATGGCTAATGGCACCGAGTTTGGGCTTGCCGCCGTTGTGGTATCGGGCAATCGAGAGCACGCAGAACAAATCACCAAGAACTTGGTGGCTGGAACAATTTGGGTTAACTGCTTCTTCGTGCGAGACCTACGCGCTCCATTCGGTGGCTCGAAGAAGTCTGGAATTGGTCGTGATGGCGGAACCTGGTCATTCGACTTTTACGCTGATGTGAAGAACACTGTTTACTCACCAAATGGATGGAAGGAATAGAAATGGGTCAAGTACTTGGCGCAGGCCTACTCGCGCACGTGCCCACGATTATGCTCCCCGAGGCGGTTCGAAAAGACCTGAACGAGGGCAAGGAGCTAAGTCTGGTTCCGGGGCTGAAGCAGCTTCGTAAAGATGTCTTTGAGACTCTCGACTACGACACCGTCATTGTTCTGGATAGCCACTGGGCCACAACTGTCGAGTTCGTTGTCACCTCAGCCGCTGAGCGCTCAGGACTATTTACCTCCGAAGAGTTACCAAGAGGCATGACGCAGGTCCCCTACTCATTTAAGGGAGATCCGGAGCTGGCTCAGTTAATCGCCGGCAAGGCAGAGAAGAACGGAACCTGGATTACTCCAATTTCGGATCCGCACCTTCCAATTTTCTACGCCACTATCAACCTCTGGCACTACCTTGGTCGCGGCCTAGATGACAAGCGCTGGATCAGTGTTTCGGTCTGCCAGACCGGAACCTCGGAAGACTTTCTTCGGGCCGGCCGCGCCATTGGTGAGGCTATTGCAGAGTCCAACCGAAAGGTTCTGATTCTCGCTTCTGGAGCGCTGTCTCACACCTTCCACAAGCTGCGCGATTTGCGCAAGCACGAAGCCAGTGATCCAAAGCACATCTACACCCCAGAGGCTTATGCGTATGACCTACAGGTGCTCGATTGGATGAAAACCGGAGACCACGGCGCAATCTTGGATGACTTCGCTACCTTCAAGAAGTACAAGCCAGAGGCAGGCTTCTTCCACTACCTCGCTATGGCTGGAGCGCTAGGGGAAGAGGCGCTGACCGCTAAGGGTGTCATGTACAGCGAGTACGAAAACTCGATTGGCACGGGCCAGGTTCACGTCTGGTTCCCCCAGCCCGAAGCCGGATTCCCAAGCGCTAAGAATTTGGTGCTTTCTCGTGATTGAAACTAGAAGAATCCTGCTGGATGGCTTTCCGGTAGAAGTTCTGCGACAGGGTGAGCAATTGATTGCGCCGGACGGTCGATCCGTCGCGATTGAGGACGCAATTCATCTCCCGCCTGCAGAGCCAACAAAAATCATTGCGGTGCATCTCAACTACGACTCCCGAACCCAAGAGTTCTTGACCAAGTTGCCAGCTGCACCAACCTATTTCCACAAACCGATCACCGCCCTGAATTCTCATCAAGGAGCGGTAGTTCGCCCCGAGGGATGCAAGTGGCTGAACTACGAGGGTGAAATCGTAATTGTGATCGGAAAAACCTGTCGCAACATCTCACCAGCCGAAGCTGGCGATTACATCGCGGGCTACACCGTTGGCAATGACTATGGGCTGCACGACTTCCGCGACACGGACGCCGGCTCAATGCTCCGTGTCAAGGGCTCGGACACTTTGGCCCCGGTTGGCCCGGGCTTGGTTCGGGATTGGGACTTCCGCAACAAGTACATCCGAACCTACGTCAACGGTGTTTTAAAGCAGGACGACAACACCGACAACATGGAGTGGGATATGCACTACCTAGTTGCTGACATTGCCAGAACCATCACCTTGGTTCCCGGCGACATGCTTTTCAGCGGAACCCCCGCCAACTCCAGGCCGGTTCAACCGGGTGATGTTGTTGAGGTCGAAGTAGAGGGACTCGGCCGACTTACAAACCACATCGTTGTTGGTCCAACGCCAATCAGGACCGACGTCGGAGCACAGCCAACCGAGAGCGAAGAGGTCATCTCCACAGCCATGGGTGGCGACTGGGAGTTCAGAGGAATCAGAACCCCTTCCAAAGACCTCTATCCATCGACTATCGAGGAGAAAAATGATCAAAGTAAACGTGGATATGAATAAGTGCCAGCACTACGGACAGTGTGTTTTTGAGGCACCGAAGATATTCAAGCTGAACGAGGACGACAAGCTTGAGTACGTTGCAACGGCAGACGATTCTGAGTTGGGAAACATCGAAGCAGCCATTGATGTTTGCCCAATGCAGGCGATTTTCATCGTCGATTAGTGCATGACCGTGTCCGCAGGAGTAGTCGTCGTTGGTGCCTCTATGGGTGGCCTGCGATTGGCAGAAAGCCTGCGGCGATTCGGATACACCGGACCAGTAAGGATCTTCGGCAACGAGGGCCATCCTCCATATAACAGACCTCCACTTTCCAAAGATCTGCTCTCAGCCGCAGAAATTGACTTTGCTGAGGTGGCATTTCCTCAACGTTCAGCTACCGCTGATGTTGAGTGGAACCTTTCGGCTGGGGCAGTTGCGGCTGACCTAAGCAATCAACACATCACCATCAGCGGGGGAGAACGAGTTTTTTTCGATCACCTCGTTATTGCGACCGGGCTAAGGTCTAAACGACTCGGGTTTGAATCCTTCCCAAGTGATCGTCATGCATTGCGCAGCTTCGAAGATGCCAAGGCATTGCGCTCAAAGCTTGGGGTTGGAAACAAGATTGTGATTGTCGGGTCCGGCTTTATCGCTTGTGAAGTGGCTGCTACCGCAACCAAGTTGGGCTGCGAAGTTCACATTGTTTCGCCTTCAAAATCCCCAATGGATCGAGCACTCGGAGAAAAGCTTTCAGCAGTAGTCAAACTCAGGCTAGAAGCACAAGGGATTACTTTCCACATGCAGGCAACCGTTCGAGAACTAGTGGGCTCAAATCGGCTTGAGGCCGTGGCCTTGAGTGATGGCAGCACTATCCGCTGCGACAGCTTGGTCGAAGCAATTGGCTCAGAGGCAAACTGCGATTGGCTGGCCGGCAACGACCTTGACATATCAGATGGCCTACTCTGTGACGGATCCCTGCGAGCAGTTAAGGACTCCGGTGGATCATGGCCAAATGTTTTTGGCGTTGGAGATGTGGCTAGATTTCCAAATCCAATCTTTGACTCAACTCCGCGCCGGATTGAGCACTGGAATATCCCAACCGAGTCAGCCAAATTTGTTGGCCAGCAGATTGCTGCCAGCTATAACTCGACAAAGGCGACCGCCGAGGTCTTCCGACCACTGCCCTCTTTTTGGAGCGATCAATTTGATATTCACATTTTCGGGCTGGGAATGTCATATCTTGCTGACGCATCTAAGTTGGTGCACGGAGATAGCTCAGGGGACTGTGTTTTTGAATTCACCCGGGAAGGTGTTTTAGTCGGAGTTGTTGGTATTGGACATCGATCTGTGGTCCAAAATTACAGAGCAGTACTTGAAAGGTAGAGCCGCATGAGCAACTCATTTTTTGATCTAGACATTTCTTTTGAGGATGATCCAGCACCGGACCTATCGAAGATTCCAGTCGCAAAGCTGGGAGCTGCAATCGAAGAGCTTCCGGAGGCTCTCAAGGTTGTGGCGCAGGGAATCTTGCTTGAGAAGCGCACCATGTCAGATGTCTCCCAAGCGCTTGGCATTCGTCAGGGTGAACTGGTGACCCGGCTGCACCGGGCACAGCTGGCCATCGGCATGGCCTTGATGAATTCGCCGAGAGGATAAGTTCGTGACCACTCTGCAGAACTTCGTGGATGGGAAATATGTCGAGTCACATGCGGATGAAGCCTTGGATGTTGTTGAACCGGCAACCGGAATCACCTACGCCCAGGCTCCAATTTCTAACGCCGCCGAGGTACATGCGGCCTTTGAGAGCTCAGCACGCGCCTTCCAGGTCTGGGGACAATCCACTCCAGGTGAGCGTCAGCTCGCACTGCTAAAAATCGCAGATGCCATTGAGGCTAGATCTGACGAGATTGTTTCGGTTGAGTCGCGCGACACCGGAAAGCCTCTTGCGGCAGTCAGGGGCGAAGCCCGTGCAATTCTCAATCAAATCAGGTTCTTCGCTGGAGCAGCCAGGAGTTTAGAGGGCAGAGCCGCCGGTGAGTATCTTCGGAATCACACCTCTTTCATTCGCAGGGAGCCAATCGGCGTGGTCGGTCAGATCGCGCCCTGGAACTATCCACTGGTAATGGCCACCTGGAAGTTTGCACCGGCAATCGCTGCTGGAAACACGGTTGTTCTAAAGCCCAGCGACACCACCCCTGCCGTGACACTGCTACTCGCAGAAATAGCCGCTGAGTTTCTGCCGACCGGCACATTCAATGTTGTCTTAGGAGACCGCTCTACTGGCCAGGCGCTGGTCGAGGATGCCATTCCGCAGATGATTGCTATCACCGGTTCGGTGGGTGCGGGAATGCAAGTTGCTAAGACTGCTGCCTTGGACCTCAAGCGAGTTCACCTAGAGCTGGGGGGCAAGGCCCCGGTGCTGATTTTTGAGGATGCCGACTTGGAGAAAGCAGCAAACTCGCTGGTTGATGCCGCCTTCTACAACGGTGGCCAAGACTGCACCGCGGCAACAAGGTTCTTGGTCCACGAGTCTGTGGTTGCTGATTTCACCGAGTTGTTCAAAGCAGCTATCCAAAAATCTGCCAAGGTCGGGACCCCTGAGCAAGACGGAATTCTTTTCGGTGCGATCAACAACCTGGCCCAACTCGAAAGAGTTCGAGGTTTTGTCAATCGCCTGCCCGATCACGCTCGCTTGGAGCTTGGCGGAGATGATCCCATTCAAAATGGTGGCTATTTCCACTCCGCCACTTTGCTCACCGGTTTGCGACAGACCGACGAACACATTCAAGATGAAATCTTTGGTCCGATCGTTACTGTGCAGTCCTTCAAGGATGACGCTCAAGCGCTGGTCTTTGCTAATGATGTCAAATATGGACTGGCCGCTTCGGTTTGGACAAAGGACCACGGTAGGGCCATGAGGATGTCCAAGCACCTTAGCTTTGGAGCGGTTTGGATCAACACTCATGGACCACTGACACCCGAGATGCCACACGGTGGCTATCGGCACTCCGGTTACGGCAAAGATCTATCTATGTACGGCTTTGAGGACTACACCCGAATCAAGCACGTCATGTCCGCTATAGATTGATGCCCCCTGCGACCTCTTCCAGCACTAAGAACAGGTCATCAACATCGTCACGTGTGGTGCGGAAGTTGGTGAAGCAAGGTCTCAACCAGGTTTCGCCATCGATTTGCGCCTCCGATAGGAAGAAGCGCCCGTCCTTGACTACAGCTTCTGTCAGTAGCTGATTTAACAGCGAGGTTTTACTTAGATCTGGATGCTGAAGCTGGATCGGGACAACCGAGAGCTGTGGTCGGTTATCCAGCACTCTGAAGTTTTCCCGGCCAGATGCAATCGAGTAGCAGTACTGAGCAAGATCAAGGTTGCTATCTAGGGCTGCCCTGAAGCCTTCCGCGCCAAAAGCTGCAAGTGCCATCCAGAGTTTAAGTGCGCGCAGCGGCCTCGAATACTCCAAGGTCAGGTCAACAGGATTTGCGGCTTGGGTGTCGTGGGGCATGTATGCCTCATCGTGACCAAATGTGCTCTGCAGGACTGAGAGGTCTTTTACTAAAAGCACACTGCAAGCCTTGGGTACAAACATCCACTTGTGGGCATCGATGGTTACTGATTGTGCTCGGTCGATTCCATCAAACAGCGGCGCTCCGGTCAGCGTTCCAGCTGCTGGAGCGCCATAGGCACCATCCACGTGCAGCCATATTCCAAACTCATTCGCCAGGTCCGCAATCTCGTTCAGTGGATCCACCGCACCAGTCAATGTGGTGCCAGCGGTGGCGATGATCGCCATCGGAGTAAAGCCGCTTGCTAAGTCTTTCTGGATTTGAGCCCGCAGTAAATCGGTCCTCATTCTTCTGTTGCCATCGACCCCGATGTCACGCATGGAGTTTGAGCCCAGTCCGAGAATCTCCACAGCCCTGGTGTTTGAGTAGTGAGATTCCACCGAGCAATACACAGTCAACTTCTTGGTGTTACCAAGCTTGCGAGCAGCGGGATCAACTTGCTGTCTGGCTGCAGCAAGAGCGGTTAGGTTGCTGACAGTTCCTCCGCTGGTGAAAAGCCCCTCGGCGTTGTGATAACCAACGAATTGCCCCAACCAGCGAGCGGTTTGCTGCTCAAGTAGCGAAGCTGCCTTTGAGTCGATGGCAAGGTTGAAGTCATAGGAGGCAGCTAGAAAATCTGCCACCGCTCCAATCTCCAACCCTGAGGAGCCGATATAGGCAAGGAAGCGAGGTCGGGACTGGGCCAGGGATTGATCAAGAATCTTGGAGGCGGCCTCCAGGGTCGTCCTGTCTCCCCAGCCGGTTTCGGGAAGTTGGGTGGACAACACTGCTTTGGTCTCGGCCGTTAGTTCTGGCTCAGTTCGCCGGGGGTGATCAATTTCGGACCAGGTTTGGCTAATCCTGTTCTTTACATCATCCAGCAGTAACTCTCGAGCTCCATTGTTCAAGCGTTCTTCGAATCGCATGTTTGGCAGTCTATAGGAAGCGAACTCAACCGCACCTCACTTGTACTCAGTGACAAAAACCAGGAGCTATTGAGAGTTCTAGCTGGCGTGCGGGAAGCTGATTGCGAAGCTTGCTCCACCAAGCGCAGATCTCCCAATTGAGATACTCCCGTGGTGGTTTGACACCACCTCAAAAATCAGAGACATACCAAGACCGGTGCTACCGGATTTTTGAGCATCGCCTTTTCGAAAGCGAATTGGCTTGCCATCGGGAGTGAGAATTCCCTCAGGGAAGCCCGGACCAGAGTCCTCAATAACCAACTCAGTCCTGCCCGGCTGCTGGCTGAGTTGAACTCTAACTTTTGATCGAGCCGGGACGTGGAGATGAAGGTTGCCAACCAAGTTGGCCAGAAGTTTTTCGATCTGCTCCGGGTTGCCTTGGATCTTGACCGATTCTTGAATTGAGGATTCGATTTGATGCACGGAGTCAAGACTTGAAAGATCTTCAATTGCGCTTTCAACCAGAGATGTTAGGTCTAGCTCGAGGTCTTGCCTTGATTCGCTTCCTCTAACCTCTGCCAACTGCAGCAGGTCATCGATAATCTTCTGCATTCTTATTGACTGCTTGAGGGCCTTTTCTGCGCTCTGTCTAACCTCTGGGGCAACACTGGGCTGAGAGAGGATGTCTAGGTAACCGCGAACCACTGTCAAAGGGGTCTTGAGCTCGTGGGAGGCATCGGAGAGAAACTTCTGCAGCGCCTTCTCGTTATCATCGAGCGACTGAATCATTTTGGATAGCGAATCGGTAAGAGTGTGGACTTCCCAGCTTCCTTGGGGTTCTTTCAGCTTTCGCTCGCCACCGATGGCGATGGTTCTGGCCTGACGAATGATTTGGTTCAGAGACGAGATGTCCCGTTTCAAGATTATGTGGGTAACCAAAGTCGCGAGCAGGATCACAAACAGCGTGATTAGAGCCAACGGGGCGATGGTTGCCGTAGCTCCTGCATAGGCCGCATCGGTGGAGACGGCCAGGGTGATCGACTCACTAAAGGGCAGGGCTAGTTCTCTAGTTACCTGATTGCCCGAACC
>CAMAQN010000020.1 GCA_945860535.1 Auritidibacter sp. Marseille-P8566 | reverse complement strand
GCTGTGACAAGCATTTCGTAGTCACCCATGACAACCGTGCCTGCCTCGGCAGACGAGACAACTCGAATATTGCGCTGTTCTGCGATCAAGAGATTTCTATCGACGGCATCTGTGATGACCGCAGCTAGGTCAACCTCGGTTGAATTTTCGCCAACTCTGGCACCTTGCACCTTGGAGAGCTGAATCAGCTCCTGGACCAAATTCGCCAGTCGCTGGCTTTCTTTTTGCATCGATTCGGCAAACTTCTTGACCATCTCGGAGTCGTCAGTGGCACCCTGAATTGCCTCGGCCAATAACCCAATAGCTCCAATTGGGGTCTTGAGTTCGTGGGAAACGTTTGCCACGAAGTCGCGCCTGGTGTCCTCTAACTGCTTGGACTCGGTGCGGTCATCGACCAGCAGCATTACGTATTCGCCACCGAATTGGGCTGCTCTTGCCTCAACCCATACCTTCTCTCGACGAAGGCCGGTTTCCAATAGCAATTCCTGTTGAACTGCGCCCGAGGTCTTCTTAGCCTGCTCAACCAGTTTGACCAAGTTGGAGTGAATGAGTCGGCGGTTTTGAACCAGACCTAATTGGATCGCACCTGGAGATGCTCGAAGAACTGAGTTGTTTAGATCCAGCACCACCCCAGCGGTTGCCATAACATCCACTACCTGAGCGGCAATACTCTGGAAAGCGTCGAAGTCTCTGGAGTCTTCCTCTTTTTGAGCGCGACGAGATGCTAGGAACCCCATGGGCCACCCGCTTTCTCCATCGCCAGATGTTTACTAGGTTAACAGTTTCTTCCAACAGTAAGAGTATGGGAACTTTAAGCTCTGGCTCGGCAAGTTTGCTTTTGATTGGTTAGGAATTAACCTTGAGTTAGCTCGGAGTTGAAAAACTCTGACCCTACACAGATTTCGAGGTATCAAGATGCACGGTATTTTTCAAAATGAATTGGCAGATGTCCAGTCTCGACTAATCGGTCTTGCGGAAAACGCGCAGTCGATCATGGATAAAGCATCGCGAGCGTTCCTAAACTCTGATGTCACTTTGGCAGATGAGGCTCTCGCCCTAGCCGGAACCAATGAGACCAAGGCTCTTGACCTTGATGAGCTAGTAATCAAGGTTTTGTCGACCCAGAGCCCAGTTGCTCGCGACTTGAGAATTCTGGTTTCAGCACTTCGCATGTCTGCATCGCTTGAGCGAATGGGATCGCTTTCCTCTCACGTCGCAGCGATTGCCCGCTACCGCTATCCAGGTAGCGCAATTCCAACCTCACTGAGACAGACCTTCGAGGATATGGCTCGCATTGACCTAGAACTTATAGGCAAAGCAATCAAGCTTTTGCAGAACACCGATTTGGATTTGGTTCGCGAGATTCAGGCTCGTGACGAGGCTGTTGACCGCCTACACCGCAAGGTATTCGATGTTGTTCTAAGCCCAGAGTGGAAAGAGAATGCCATGTACACCGTTGACGTGACATTGGCTTCTCGCTACTTCGAGCGATTCGCAGACCACGTCGTAGACATTTCCTCAAAGGTCAGCTTCTTGCAGACCGGCGAGTGGCAAGACTAAGTAGTTTTTACTTCTTACCTTGGTTAGCTACCGCGGCAGCACCAGCTGCCGCTGCCTCAGGGTCAAGGTATTCCCCACCACGAGTAAGTGGCTTTAGGTTCTGATCCAACTTGTAGAGAAGTGGAATGCCGGTTGGGATATTGAGCTCTGCAATTTCCTCGTCGCTAACGCCATCAAGGTGCTTCACCAGTGCGCGCAAAGAGTTACCGTGGGCGGTCACCAAGACGGTCTTGCCAGCCTTCAGGGAAACAGAAATGTCTGACTCCCAATAAGGGATCATTCGAACTAGAACATCCTTTAGGCACTCGGTGCGCGGCACGCTGTCGCCTAGGTCTGCGTATCTTGCGTCGCCAACCTGGGAGTACTTATTGTCATCCTCAATTGCTGGAGGAGGAACATCGAAGCTTCTGCGCCAAGTCTGGAACAGATCAGCTCCATACTTTTCTAGAGTCTCTGCCTTGTCCAGGCCTTGAAGTGAACCGTAGTGACGCTCGTTTAGACGCCAGTTGCGCAAGGTTGGAATCCAATTGCGGTCAATCTGGTCCAATGCAATGTGTGCGGTATTGATCGCACGCTTTAGCATCGAGGTGTAAAGCACATCTGGAGTTAGTCCCGACTCACCCAATAGTTCACCGGCACGTTTTGCCTCGTTACGACCCTGGTCGCTGAGGTCAACATCCACCCATCCGGTGAATAGGTTTTTCTGGTTCCAAACGCTGTTGCCGTGGCGAAGCAAAATTAGGTTGTAAGTCATGACCCCAAGTTTAGTCAACCTGGGGAAGCAACCTTCGAGCCTGGTCGGCCTCAACTCCTGCGGCAATTGCCAAATCCACAACCATCGGCCTGATTTGCATAAACACCACCTGGTCGCTCAAACCGGCATCGCCAATGGTCTTGGGGTCTAGCTGTCGAATCAGCTTCGACAAATACTTCTGCGCCTTAGAGCGCAGCGAGAAGTCGTCAAGACTCTGCTCCAAAAGGTCGACCGCAATCAAAGTTTTTGCAATTACAGCCGCAAGTTCCGGTCTTGGTTTTTGATCCTCGAGCAGGTAGTCAATTCGCCTGGTTATCACTCGAAGGTTTCTGGTTGCAAGATCAAGTCCCAGAAAAAGAACTCTCTGGTCGGCAATCTCTTTTTGAGCCCAGCGGTAAAAGGGAGAGACCCTGGCAATCGCTGCTGCCGACTCGAGCGAGCTTCTCCAGTTATCCACCAGTGGCTGAGTTTGACGAATGTTTTCAAGCGCAATATCTGCGGTTGCCTTGTCGGTTGTGAGCAGCACTTCTTTTAACTTAGCCAAAGTCTCTTTTACGGTTGCAAATAGCAACCTGGAGTCCGCTCTTGCCAATCGAATTGGATTTCTTGGCACCAGAGCGGTGAAAGCAAGAGCCACCAATCCACCAATTACGCCATCTAGCACCCTGGCAAAATCTCCACCGGTTGGGGCTTCTAATAGTTGAACCAAGACCGCTTGTATTGCAACAGTGATAGCAAAAGCTGGGTTTGGGGATATCAGTCTCGCCAGCAGCAAGGCCAGCAAGATCACTGCGGTGAGCTGCAGTGCCCCAGAACCGAATAACGCCAGGCTTGATTCGCTGAGGACAACCCCCATAACCATCGCAAGTGCTGTTGTTGCTACTCGCCCAGGTCTAGTGTCACGAGCAAATCCCAGTGAGGAGATTGCAACAGTCACCGACAAAAGCGGAACAGGGTGTCCAAGTCCAAACCGCGCTATGAGGTATGCCACTGTGGAGGCGAGCACCAACTGCATGATTTGCCACAGCGAGTCTCTGACTCGCGATAGTGCGTTGGAGATAAACCCGGTCACTTCTTACCGCTGAGCTTGAATGCACTTGGGCGAGGCAGGTTGGCTGCCTTGCCGGCATCAGCCGGCACCAGCACGCGCTGCGAGGCAGTCATATTGCAAACCTCAAGATCAAGATAAGGAGTGTTTCGGCTTACCAGGCCAAGAGCCAAAGAGCCAGATTCATAGTGCAGACCGCCCGCTAGAACCTTGCCAACCAGCTTGCCCTGGTAGAAAATCTCTTCACCTGGGTTGGCTAGCGTGTCTCCGACTTCCAAGTTCAAGACCACCAGACGACGCGGAGGGTGACCTAGGTTGTGAACCTTTGCGACGGTCTCCTGACCTCGGTAGCAACCTTTGCTCATGTGCACAGCAGGTGCCAACCAGTCAAATTCGTGCGGAAGCGATCGCTCATCGACATCGGTGATCTCTGGCCTACCGGCAGCGATTCGCAACGCTTCAAAGGCGAATAGCCCAGCCTCAGCTAACTCCGGCACGACCTCAGGGGCCAGCAAATACTCCCGATACGGGAAGCTTTCAACCTGCAGGGCGTAGCGAACCGAGCCCTTAGGTTCACTATCGAAGCCATCGACCCAAACCAAATCGCTCAGTGCGAGATCTGCAAAGCATCCCCAAACCACTAGGTCGCTTTCAGTGATTACCACTTTGGAGCGAAAGCGCATTTGATTTAGCCAAAGAACAAGCGCCTGAGCTATTTGCGCATTCACGATCAAATACAGCCCAGCATCAAAGGCTACGACCTTGATCTGGTGCTCGATGTGGCCATTTGGGCTAAGCACCAAAGTTTCGGTTGATTCACCCAGGGTTAGGTTCTTTATGTTTTGCGAGGTAATCGAGTGCAGCCAACTCAAGGCATCCTCGCCAGTTAGCGATAGCACCTGCTGGTCAACGCGCTTAACGACAGCTTTTCCCTCGAGCAGAAGACGCTGTTCGTTTAGCGGATTACCAAAGTGCTTAGTCATGGCGCTCAAGTCGCGCGGAAGCGTGAGACTTTAGCGGCTGGCCGTGAGCGGCCATGTCCCAGGCCCACATCAGTGCACCTTCAACAAGCCCGAACATGCGATGCCCTGCGGCATAGTCCTTGGCATTTGGTGAACGCAAAACCGCATCGGTTGCAATGTCAACGCGCGCGCCCTTGATGTGACCGAAGTAAAGCTCTGCCACTTGAGCTGGCTGGATGATTAGCGCTTCAATGTCGAATCCACCGCTTGAGTTTCGCCAGAGCTCAAGATCTTCGCGGACCGTTAGCAGCGGGGTGCCATCTCCTGGCAGAAGGCCAGGTCCGGAATCTGAAGCTGAGGAAGGCCTTGACAGTGACCAAAAACCACGTTCGTGTGAGATTGGGTTGCCCGCAAGGTCGGTGACGTCCGAGCGAAACTCCAAACGTGAACCAACCGGCATAAAGCTCATGGTTTGGCTGAATTCAATTTCTTTTACTGGTTCGTCGCCAATTGGGTAACTAATTACGCCAGTGCCGCGCCAGCTACCCAGTAGGAATGTGAACGGGGTTAGCTCAATAGGAAGGTCATCGGGGATGACGAACAAATTAGCGCTGCCCCTTGAATAGCTTGAAAAGTACAAGAGCTGAGACTCCGGCAATCGCCAAGGAAGCCAGCACCAACAGTCCGGTAAAGAAAATTTCTATGGCCAAAAGCATGCGATAAGTCTAACTCAGCAAAGACAGAACAGTCATGGTTCCCAAGATCACAATCGTGCCGGCGGAGACGTATACCTGCTGCCTCACGGTGTCCTTAGCCCTCGAGGAAATTAGGTGTTCGATGCTCACCAGCGCAATGGCTGCGGCCGCAATTGACGAAAAGACTAAAAAGCGAAAATCAAGTTCTGGAATTGTCATCGCATACAGCGAAGCTGCCAAGACACCGATCCATATCAGGATTATCTGCAGCCACTGCTTAGTCACAAAACAACTCTATCTGTGTGGGGTGCGAATCCTCGGTATCATTTTGCAAAGCGAAGGGTGGGCCGATGGCTGTTATTTTGGCAATCAGCCCCGCGCGCGAAAATCCACTTCCGCAGCTCGAAATACTCGGTCACCAGGTAGTGCAAATCGGCTTTGATGCATCCCAATTAGTTTCTGCACCAAGGCACGACATCACCCTGCTGGATTGCCGGACAGATTTAGCCAATGCGAAAGCTATGGCGCGCATCCTGCTTGCTGCTAGCTGGTCCAAACCTTTGGTGCTAGTGGTTACTGAAGCGTCGCTGGCTGCCGTGAATGCGGACTGGGGTCTCACCGACTTTATCTTTGATTCGGCCTCCCTGGGTGAGGTAGACGTTCGAATTCGACTGGCATCGACCCTGAGCCAAAAGACAATCGAGCAGGCCGAGAACAACTCGGGCCTAAGCATTGACGAAACCAGCTACACCGCAAAGATCTCTGGTCGCACGCTGGATCTAACCTTCAAAGAGTTTGAACTCTTGCGCTACCTAAACGACAACCCAAACCGCGTGTTCACCAGAGAGCAGCTGCTCAGCGAGGTATGGGGCTACGACTACTTTGGTGGCACAAGAACTGTGGATGTTCACGTCAGAAGGCTCAGGGCCAAACTGGGAGAGCACGAATCTCTAATTGGAACGGTTAGAAACGTCGGTTACCGACTTGATCCGGAGGGTCACGGAAGCGAATAGTTAACCTTCCGCTAACCCAGAACTGCCAAGATAGAGAACATGTCAGACGAGACCACAGCGATTTTTCTCCCAGAGTCCCAGCCAGATTTGCCTGCGGACAGATTTCTAGATCGCGAATTAAGCTGGTTGGACTTCAACCGCAGGGTCTTGGAACTAGCCGAAGACGAGTCGGTACCACTTTTAGAACGCGTGAACTTTCTAAGCATTTTTGCCTCCAACCTGGATGAATTCTTTATGGTTCGAGTCGCATCGCTTAAGCGCCGAATCGCAACTGGAATTGCGGTGAACTCAGCCTCGGGGCTCGATCCTCGCGACGTGCTAGCTCAAATATCAGCTAAAACCAAGGACCTTCAGGCCCGTCACGCTGCGCTATTTAGAGACAAAATTGGTCCGGAACTGGCCGTGAACGGCGTCCAGATTGAGAACTGGTCCGCCCTTGACCAACAAGAGCGTTCCGGCCTGGAGCAGTATTTCCAGGAGCAGGTGTTCCCTGTTCTCACGCCGCTGGCGGTAGATCCGGCTCACCCATTTCCCTACATCTCTGGATTGTCACTAAATCTTGCTGTGGTGCTGCGCAACCCAACTAACCGCATGGAGCACTTTGCTCGCGTGAAGGTTCCGCCACTTCTACCTCGCTTTGTGCCGGTGCCAGGTTCAACCAATCGTTTTGTTCCGCTCGAAGATGTGATGGGTGCATTCCTGTCGGAACTTTTCCCAGGCATGGAGGTGCTTCAGCACCACAACTTCCGGGTCACCCGCAACGAAGACCTAGAGGTTGATGAGGATGAGGGTGAAAACCTACTGATTCAACTTGAGAAAGAGTTGCTTCGTCGACGCTTTGGCCCTCCGGTCAGGCTCGAGGTGGCAGAGGACATCGACCAGCAGGTGCTAAACCTTTTGCAGCGCGAGTTGGATGTCGAGGCGAGCGATGTTTACCACCTCGCGGAACCATTAGACCTCAAGAGTCTCAGCGCCATCGCGTTCATGAAGAGACCAGAGCTTCATTTTGAACCACACCAAATCACCACCAACCGTTACTTGGAATCTGATCCAGATGAAGCGGCGGACATCTTTGCGGCCATTCGCGAGCGCGAGATTTTGGTTCACCACCCATACGAAACTTTCGCAACCAGCACGCAGGCTTTTTTGGAGCAGGCTGCTGCTGATCCGCAGGTTTTGGCCATCAAGCAGACTCTCTATCGCACCAGCGGTGACTCGCCAATTGTTGATGCGCTGATTGATGCCGCAGAGGCCGGCAAGCAGGTTTTGGCTCTGGTTGAAATCAAGGCCAGATTCGATGAGCAGAACAACATCGCTTGGGCTCGCAAGCTCGAGGCGGCGGGTGTTCACGTGGTTTACGGAATCGTTGGCCTCAAGACTCACTGCAAGCTCTCCCTGGTCATTCGTCAGGAGGGCTCAACCCTTCGCCGCTACTGCCACATCGGAACTGGAAACTACAACCCGAAGACTGCCCGTTTTTATGAGGACCTTGGCCTACTAACCAGCCGCCCTGCGGTTGGTGAAGACCTCACCAAACTCTTTAACCAGCTCTCTGGACACACCCAAGCTCCGCAATACAACAGCCTTCTGGTTTCGCCAAATGGCGTCCGGCAGGGACTAACCGAGCGCATTCGCAGAGAGATTGCTCACCAGCAAGCTGGCAAGGCAGGTCGCATTCGCCTCAAGATGAACTCCCTGGTTGATGAGCAAATCATCGATGAGCTATACCGCGCATCTAAAGCTGGCGTAACAGTTGAGGTTTTGGTTCGAGGAATGTGCGCTCTTCGTCCAGGAGTGCCGGGGCTCTCCGATCACATCAAGGTTCACTCGGTACTTGGACGCTACCTCGAGCACAGCCGAATAATTGCCTTCGATAATGCAGGTGACCCAGACATCTTTATCGGCAGCGCAGACATGATGCACCGCAATCTAGATCGTCGAGTCGAAGCCTTGGTCAAGATCACCCAGTCCGATCAGATTCGCCAGCTTCAGGAGATCTTTGACTTGGGCATGAGCGAATCGGTTGCGGTTTGGGAGCTTAAGGCCAACGGTGCTTGGTCTCGTGAGACTCACAATGTCCTTGGCGAGAAACTGAGTGACATGCAAGATGTTTTGATGCAGCGCACGCTGGAGCGAAAGCGCAGCCGTTAGTGACAATTTATGCCGCAGGTGTTGTTTGCTGGCGTGAGCAAGACGGAAAGCTAGAAGTAGCCCTGGTGCACCGTGAGGTTTATAAGGACTGGGGGTTCCCAAAGGGCAAGCTCGATCCAGGTGAGCAGCTGCCGCAGACCGCGGTTCGAGAAGTTTTGGAAGAAGCCGGCTTCAAGGTTCGGCTGGGGCGAAAACTTGGAGTGATCAACTACCAAGTTGGCGAAGGGCTTGATAAAGAGGTTCACTACTGGGCCTCTAAAGTGACAGCAACAGCAATCGCTAAGCAAAAGTTTTTGCCGAACAAAGAAATTGCCAAGGTTGAGTGGGTCCCAGCCAAAGAGGCTTTGACACTTTTGAGCTACGAACACGATCAAAACCTTATGCAGCAGGTCATCCAGCTCCACAAGGCAAAAGAGCTCGAGACTAAAGCTCTGATTATCCTTAGGCACGCCAAAGCCACCGTTCGTTCCGAATGGAAGGGCGAGGAGGCCAAGCGTCCACTGTTGCCAGAGGGTAAGCAGCAGGCAACAGCCCTAATTCCGCTTATTGCGGCCTATGGCCCAAAGCGCCTGGTAACCAGCCCCTGGGTTCGATGTCACGACACAATCAATCCTTATGCGGAAAAGCGCAAGCAAAAACTTATCGAGCGTCACCAGCTCACTGAGCTTGGAAACAAAAAACGCCCGGTTCGCACCCAGGATGTCGTACATGACCTTCTGGGCACCAGCAAATCCGGACTTATCTGCTCCCATCGCCCAGCTCTGCCAAGCATCTTGGCTCCATTTGCAGCCATGTCACCAAAAGAACTTCGCAAAGATATTGAAGCGGGATCGACCCTGTCCCCCGCTGAGTTTTTAGTTTTGAGAATCACGCTCTCGGCTAAGCCAAAGGTGGTTGGCGTTGAGCGCTGCTCGCTTAGCGATATAACCAGCTAACAACTTAGTTAGACTTTGGCACCATGACCCGAATTCGCCTTGCAGTTATTGCCCTACTCGGGGTGTGTTTTACCTGGGGTGTATCTTTTGTGCTGATGAAGGATGCGATCGAGCAGCAGCCTTACATGGACTTTTTGGCTGTGCGATTTACCTTGGCTGCGGTGACGATGTTTGTGTTTCGCCCGAAAATCTCCAGCCGTTTTGAAAAGGGTGACATCAAATTCGGTCTAGCGCTCGGTGTAATTTTGGCATTTGGTTACATAACCCAGACTATTGGTCTGGAACTAACCACAGCCGCCACCAGCGGCTTTCTCACCGGGCTCTATGTAATCTTCACGCCGGTACTGGCCTGGCTGATTTACCGCAGGAAAGTTTCTAAGAAGCTGGCGCTCGGTGCGCTTTTATCGGCGATTGGCCTGGCGGTTTTCTCCGGAGCGGCAACATCACTTGATTTCCAAATCGGCCAGCTCTGGTTGGTGGCCTGCGCAATTTTGTATGGTCTTCACATCTTGTTTTTGGGTAAGTATGGCCACGGCCGTAATGCCTATCGTTTTGCAATGGTGCAGATTGCGGCGGTTGCCCTTATCTGCTGGGGCTTTGCGCTAACCGATGGTTACCAACCGCCACCAACCTCCGATGTCTGGGTGGCAATCATCTTCACGGCGGTGCTTTCGACCGCAGCTGCATTCTGGATCCAGACCTGGGCCCAGACTCTGATGGATGCATCTCGTGCTGCGCTGATTATGACCAGCGAGGTTGTCTTTACCGCTCTAATTGCTATCGCTGCGGGTCAAGAGCCAGTGACAATAGCGGTGACATTGGGTGGGGCCTTGATGCTTGGTGCCATGCTCATAGTTGAGTGGCCTTCCAAAAAGGAAAAGTTCGAACTAGAGCCACATATCCATTAGCTTTTGCTTTCAACTTCTAGCTGGTCCTAAAAGTAAGCTTTAGCCATGTTTGATCCCAAGAATAAGCTGGCCGCTCAGGCGCTTAGTGCCGGCTACGCTGCGGATCAGGTGATAGAGAATCTTGATCTCAGTTTGCCAAGTGGAACCATCACCGCAGTCATTGGTGCAAATGGTGCTGGCAAGAGTTCGCTTCTTAAAGCACTCGCTCGCAAGATTAAGACGTCCCAGGGAGCGGTGCTGCTAGATGGGGTATCCATCAACGCCCTCAGCCGCCAGGAACTTGAGCTAAAGATTGGTCTATTGGGTGCCATGCCGGCGGCTCGTTCGAACGAAACAGTTTTTGAGCTGGTGGCCAGAAGCGCAATGAACTCGCAGCAGATTTCGCGAGTCTCTCCGCGTCTAAACCAAGAGATCCAGTTGATTCTGGAGCGCACCGGTTTGACGCAGCTTTCCAAAAAGAAGCTCGGTGAGCTTTCTAGCGGTTCTCGCCAGGTGGCATTGATTGCAGCTGCACTGGTAAAGAATCCTGAGGTGCTGCTGCTCGATGAGCCAACTAACTCGCTGGATTACTCACACCAGCTGCAGGTGATCAACTTGCTGTCCTCCCTCAAGCGTGAGCGCGGTATGACAATCGTTGCCGTGGTTCACGATCTCAACCTTGCTGCTCGTTTTGCCGACAAGGTGGTCATCCTCAAAGACGGCAAGATTGTCGACCAGGGAACCGCAAAAGAAGTGATTACCCCCAATAACCTCGCTGCCGCCTTTCACATTCTCGCGAGAGTAATTGAAGACCCGGTTGGCAAGACTCCTCTGGTAGTTCCAATTCGCCAGCTCGACTAAGCCATAAAACGATTTGGTAGTGGCATACTGATTGGGTAGTTCACTTCGGTGAAGGCGCGGTTACAACGTGACGCCACTTCGGCTTTGCGCCTACTGGTGAATGAGGGCAAGGACTGGGCCTAATACAAATCGGTCAACGTCTGGTTGTGAATCAATGCGTATCTTGCTCGTTGGAGCAGGCGGTGTTGGCGATGCCATCGTCAAAATTGCTGCTAATCGTAATTTCTTTGAAAAAATCGTGGTCACCGACTACGACCTAGGCCGTGCTGAGAAATCAGTGGCTTGGGTTGCAGCCAACCGCGATGCGTCTGTCGCGGCGAAGTTTGTCGCCGACAAGGTGGATGCATCTAACCCTGCAAATGTCGCAGAGCTAGCTCGCAAGCACCAAATCACTCACGTCATGAATGCCGTTGAGCCAAAGTTCGTGCAGAGCATCTTTGAAGGTGCACTGGATGCTGGGGCCAACTACATGGACATGGCGATGAGCCTCAGCCACACTCACCCAACTGACCCATTCAATACCCCTGCAGAGAAGTTGGGTGACTGGCAGTATGACCGCACCAAGCAGTATTCAGATAAGGGCCTTTTGGCACTTATCGGAACCGGTGCCGAGCCCGGAATCTCAAACATCTTCGCTCGCTATGCGCAGGATCACCTGTTCCAAGAGGTCGATGAAATAAAGATCATGGACGGTGGCAACCTAGTTGTGAAAAACGATGCGGGAGAAGAAATCTTCGCCCCATCGTTCTCAATCTGGACCGTTATCGAAGAGTGCCTAAACCCACCGCTTTTGTGGGAGAAGGACAAGGGTTGGTTCACCACCCCACCGTTTAGCGAACCTGAGGTATTTGAGTTCCCTGGAGGCATTGGCGCCGTGGAGTGTGTGAACGTTGAGCACGAGGAAGTAAACATGCTTCCTCGCACCCTCAACGCCAAGCGCGTTGCATTCAAGTACGGTCTAGGCACCGAGTTCATCAACGTGCTGCAGACCCTGCACGCTCTTGGCCTTGACTCAGTAAGCCCTGTCTCAGTGCGAACCAAAGACGGCCGCGCCAGCGTTGCCCCAAGAGATGTCGTTGCTGCCGTATTGCCAGATCCTGCATCACTTGCAGATCGCATGACCGGAAAGACCTGTGCTGGAACTTTGGTCACCGGAACTGGACCAGATGGGAAGCCACGCGCCACCTACCTCTACCACGTCTGTGACACCGAGTGGACGAACGCAAACTACGGCTCTCAAGCCGTGGTTTGGCAGACCGCTTTGGTTCCAGTTATCTCACTGGAGCTTTTGGCCACCGGGGTTTGGTCAGGAACCGGAGTCAAGGGCCCAGAGGAGTTTGACGCTAAGCCATTCTTGGATCTGCTCGCGGGCGAGTACGGCCAGCCTTGGGGTCAAGACGATCGTGACCCAGCTAACCCTGGCAAGCTCTAAAAAGCAGTTCTGACAGCCGCCGACCAACTCTTGGTCGGCGGCTGTTACACTTCTTTCTCGTTAGGGCCTCTAGCTCAGTCGGTAGAGCAACGGACTTTTAATCCGTGGGTCGTCGGTTCGAGCCCGACGGGGCCTACAAACAAAATGCACCTCCGTACGGGGGTGCATTTTTAGTTTTGCCCTCAGGGGTAAGTAACACCAACCTGGCGGCGAATCTCTTCGCCGATACGAATTCCTTCAACGACCTCAGCGTGAGTGTGAAGCGGTGATTCCAGCAACCCCTCGTGGATGAATTTAGCCATGTAGTTTGCCTGGTGGCTCAGGCCCTCATGTCCAACCACTCCGGATTCATCGCTCCAGCGTGGTCCGTGCGAATTGAAAAGCGCGGGGCGCAGCTCTAGTGACGTCGGGACGAAGAATGGTCCATCCAAGACCAGGACACCTTCATCGCCAGATATCGATGCCGTGGTTGGGACGTGTGAGTGCCCAGAGGTTGTGAGCACCGCACGGGCTCCGGAATCGTATTCCAGGATGGCTACTGCCATGGCTTCAACATTTTCGTTGTGCATCTTGCCCCCCGCAATAATGCGTGAGGGTGAGCCGAGGACCATCTGCGAGAACGAAATTGGGTAGATACCCATGTCCATGACAATCGAGGAGTCTTTAAGCCACAACCTGGCGATCTCACGATTGTCTTGGCCGAAGTCCGCCTGCAACAGCGTAATTTCACCTAGGGTGCCTTTCGCAAGCATCTGGCGAATGATTGAGGCTTGCGGGAGGTATCTACTCCACATTGCCTCCATGGCGAGAACGCCAGCGGCCCTTGCCTCCGAATACAGCGTTTCGGTGTCTTTGGCAGTCAGTGTCGAAGGCTTTTCGATCAGAACGTGCTTGCCCGCGCGAATTGCGAGACGTGCATCGGCCAGGTGGGTGTGTGGCAAGGTCGCAATGTAGACGATGTCCACTTCAGGATCATTGGCTAAATCTAGGTAGTTGTCATAGTGGCGCTCAATGCCAAAGCGCTCTGCGAATGCTTTCGCTTTGCCGGGCGTTTTAGAGCCAACAGCAACCACTCGCTGATTTGTGTGTTTGGCAAGTGTCCCAGCCATCACCTCGGCGATGTCTCCTGCACCGATAAAGCCCCAGCGATAGCTCGGAACGCTTTTCGCATCGATGATTTCGGGTTGCGGAATGTCAGACGCGGTGAAATCACGCGGTGCTTCAGAGAACATGGCCATGGCTCAATAATGCCCTACCGAATGGCCGAATTCGTTTGAGTTAGTTCACGCCCAAAAGATCAATAACAAACACCAAGGTGCGACCCGATAGCGAGTGGCCACCGCCTGCAGGTCCGTAGGCCATTTCCGGTGGGCAAATCAGCATTCTGCGACCGCCGACCTTCATGCCAGGAATACCTTCCTGCCAACCCTTGATAAGTCTTTGCAGTGGGAAATTGATTGATTCGCCGCGACCCCATGAAGAGTCAAACTCTTCACCAGACTCGTAGTCAACACCGAGGTAGTGAACCTCAACGGTTGCACCTACTGGGGCTTCAGCACCATCGCCTACGACGATGTCTTTCATAGTCAGCTCATTTGGGGCTGGCTCCAACATTGGTTCGACTTCAGGTCGTTCTAAATTTGTCATAACGAAAAGTATGCCTTCCGAAAGCGCTCTAAAAGCGAATTATTTGGAAGAATCACCAACTTTTTTAGGTTTGGAAAGACGTGACTGAAACTCGTGCAACTCTTATCGGCATCTATAAAGCTGACGGTGGCGTTATTGGCGAGCTCTCTTACTTCTTTGGGCATCTAATTGGAGTCCGAAGCTGCAGCCTGTGTGATATTTCTCACTCGCCGGTAAAGAAGAAGTCCGCGTTCAAACAGCTAGAGCAAGAGCTACTCAAAGAACACGGTATTGCCATCAAGATGATTCACTTAAATGAGCGAAACGATCGGGAGCTTAAGGCTTCAGCGGGGCGCGAACCATGCGTGCTTTTGGAATATCCAGATCAGTCGATTTCGATGTTCTTGGATGCCGTAGACCTCAAAGCACTCTCTGGAAGCGTCTCTTCGCTACGAAAGCTTATTTTCTCGAGGCTGGATTTATATCTTTAGCCTTTTGCTGGTGCAGATACTGTGCCCAGATTGCAAATGACAGCCAGAGCACCTGCATTACTGCGATCACTCGCTCGGAAAGGCCAACAATCGGCTGACCAGGCTCTAGCCAGGTGAGCAGGAACCAAAGCGTTGTCAGGCCCATCGCGATAGACGCGCTTATCGCACCAACTGGCCTGAGTGCCCAGTGGTATCGCTTATCAAAGCGCATCGCCAAGATTGGCCAAGCCGAGAAAAGAATGAACGCGATGGTGGCATAGAAGCGGTGCTCCTCCGAGTAAGAAATCTGCGAAGGGGTAGCGTAAAAGGTGTATCCCAAACCTGCGATACCGGCTAGGCCAAGTGCAATGCGTCCCGGCAGCGCAAAGGCTTTAGCGCTCCACGCTCCAATCAGGGTTAGCAGTGATCCAAAGAGGAAAAAGCTGGACTGAATCCATTTCACCGGCGAATCATCGGCAGCTAGGTCGCTGATGGTTTTAGCGATTGGGTCATACCCTGGCCAGAGTGCGCCGGAAATACCCCAGCCCAAGATGTTTTGAATTGGCCCCAGGGTTGCGGCAATGACTGCCCAAATTCCGATTAGCTGCATGACTAAAAGATACCGCTTGTACATAGCAAATTAGCTTTCAAGAACTTTGCCACTGGAAATAACCAACGCTTCCCAAGTGTTGAACCATTTATGAATTTCTCGGGAAAAAATGTTTTGATCGTTGGTGCATCTGGCGGTCTTGGAAAAGAGTTTTCCTCAGTTCTAATTGCTGGCGGGGCAAATGTTTACGGCACCGCGACCAGTAACGAGTCGGCGGCCAATATTCCCGACCAGGCAGTTCAGAAACTTCTTCTCAATCTTGAGAGCTCTGAGTCGATTGCGACTTTGGCTACCTATCTGAACTCTGCGGTGAAGCTCGATGGAGTCATCGTGTCTGCCGGCTTGGTCGCATTCGGTTTGTCAATTGAGACTCCCTCTGAAATAGATGCACGCTTGTTGCAGGTGAACTACCGAGGCCCAAGAGATCTACTGGTTGCTCTGCAGCCTAACCTCGCAGCAGCAGAGTCTGCCTTTGTGGTCAATGTCACCGGAGTCGTTGCTCAAATGCCACTTCCCTCGATGTCCAGCTACTCGGCATCGAAGATGGCAATGCATGGCTTTCTAACGGCAGTGGCTAGGGAATGGCGGCGCAGCGGCATCAAGGTGGTTAGCGACCTTTTGGGCCACACCGAAACCGGTCTTGCCACCCGCGCAATCTCCGGACAAGCTCCACAGTTTCCGCAAGGTTTATCACCTCAGGATGCTGTCACTCAAATACTTGCGAGCCTAGATAGCTAAATCGGCAACTCGATAGTTACCTTGGTACCGCCACGAATTGGCGAGGTCCAAAGGATTTTTCCGCGAAGCTCTGACTCAACCAGCGTGCGAATGATCTGAGTTCCGAGACCCGACCCAACCTTGCCTTCGGCTAAGCCGGAACCATCGTCTGTAACGGTAATTAGCATGGTCTTTTTGTCTCGGGTCGCCTCCACCTGAACTGTTCCGCTTCGGTCTGAGAGACCGTGCTCCACGGCATTAGCCACAACCTCGGTTAGCACGAGAGCGAGTGGTGTTGAACGCTCTGCGGTTAGCTCTCCAAAACTGCCTAAAAACTCTGTCTTTACGGTGGTGTGATAACCGGCGATTTCAGGAACCAGCAAAAGGATGCGCTTGAAAATCTGGTCGAAGGAGATTTCTTGATCGATTCCCTCGGAGAGCACGTCGTGAACCACTGCGATTGCGGCAACGCGACGCATAGCCTGGGCAAGTGACTCTTTCACTTCTGCAGAATCGCTCTGGCGGGACTGGATTCTAAGCAGTGACGCCACGGTTTGAAGGTTGTTCTTCACGCGGTGGTGAATTTCGCGAATAGTCATGTCTTTCGTTAGAAGTTCTCGTTCTCGAACTCGCAACTCGGTCACATCGCGACAAAGCACCATACCGCCTAGGCGTTTAGCATCCTCGAAAAGCGGAATGGAGCGAACGGCGATGGTTACGTCTTCAAACTCAAGGTCGGTTCGCCAGGCTCCCTTAGCGGTGAGGATCAGGGGAAGACCTTCATCGAGAAGATCTTGCCTGAGGTTAAGGTTCGTAATGCTTTCGGCAAACATTCGACCCTCAAGATCGCCATCAACCCCAGCTCGATTGAACATTGAAAGAGCATTGGGGCTTGCAAAGACAACTCTTCCGCTTTGATCTAGTCGAACCAGACCATCATTAGCTCGAGGAGCCCCGCGCCTTGAGTCGCTTCCGGCTTCCGGAATAGGGAAGGAACCTTGGCTTACCATCTGAAGCAGGTTGTTACCCAAAGCCACAAAATTTAGCTGCAGCTTATTTGGCACTCGAGACTCACCCAGATTGGTGTGGCGAGTGATAACCGCTATTGGCTTTGAGTCAGGATTCTTATCGGGGGCAAAAACAGGGTAAGCATCAATCTTCGTCCTTACGCCTTCGAAGTTCGAAGGCTCCTCAGAAATAACCGGAACCCCAGTTGTCCAGGCGGTCTGAATGATTTGATCCCAATCAAACCTTGCAGGTGTGCCCGTTATGTCTCGATAGAACAGAGTGGCTGCTGCTGCAGGACGAGCGTGTGCGGTTGCTTGCAGTTTGCCAGCCTTTGGAGCCCACAAAACCAAATCACCGAAGGCTAAATCTGCTATCAACTGCCAATCGGCAAGAAGAGAGCGCAGCCACTGCTGGGCGTTTGATTCAAGTTTGACCACTTTGAGAGTTTATCTGCGGGTGG
>CAMAQN010000019.1 GCA_945860535.1 Auritidibacter sp. Marseille-P8566 | reverse complement strand
TCCCGCCAGGGTGTTATTGAGAATTGATCCCCAGTCCATGGTCGACCTCCTAACCTATCCTCTGTTTTTTACCGAGCAGACCTTGAGGTCTGAACAGCAAGATTCCGATAAGAACAACCAGTGCACCGACGTACTTGAGGTCGGCTGGGATAAATAGTGAGCTGGTCTCAACCAACACACCAACCACAAGCGAACCTACAAGCGCACCGAATGCGGTACCCAATCCACCCAGGGTGACGGCTGCGAAAATCAATAGCAAAATCTGGGCACCCATGTCCCACTTGATACCTGGGCGGAAGTAAGCCCAAAGCACTCCGGCAAGACCTGCGAGCGCTCCCGAGATGATCCAAACGGTGCGGATCACCTTGTCGACGTCAATACCCGAGGCAGCAGCGAGATCTGGGTTGTCAGAGATGGCGCGGGTAGCCTTACCGGTCTTGGTGCGAAGGAGCCACCAAGCAAATCCCATGATCACAACGATCGAGATAGCCATGGAAACCAAGTCGGTCATCGAAAGTGCAACCGAACCAAACAGCGGCACCATGGTGGAGTCGGCACCAGGAAGCTGCTCGGTGCCACCACCTACGAAGTACTGGAATAGGTAGCGAGCCGTTAGCGACAGACCAATGGACACAATCATCAGCTGAACCAGGGCAAGTCCACGCTTTCTCAAAGGTTTCCAGAGCCCGGCATCAAGTGCCCAGCCCATACCTCCGGAGAGCAATACTGCTGCTGGGATCGCCAGCCACATTGGAAGCTGCAGTCCAGCACCTAAAACCAAAGCTGCAACAGCACCGAAGGTAACCATTTCGGAGTGGGCAAAGTTTGAAAGACCGGTGGTTCCGAAGACCAGCGACAGTCCAACTGCAGCTAGACCGAGCATCAGTCCGAAGTTCAAGCCGTAAATCAAACGAGCAACGACCTGGTCAAACATAGAGACGGTGACGCGGGTTCCCTCACCGATGAAGAAGTTGGCAACAAGTGGGCTGGTCTTTCCTAGAACAACGTCCTTGGTTGCTCCGCCCTCACCGGTGACTGCGATGCCCTCAGGCAGAGTCTCCTGGTCCAGGGTGACCTTATATCCATCGCCTTCGACACCTGGAACGCCGATGTACCACTTGCCATCAGCTCCGGTCACGGTTTCGGCGGTGTAGCCACCTCCGTCAACGAGCATGCGGACGCCGCCCAGTGGTTCACCATCTAGCTTTACGTTTCCGGTAATGCCGCGCTCTAGATCTTCACCAACACTGTCGGCGCTCGCAGGGGTTGCACCCAGGCCAAAACCCAGAACCATTGCGATAAGAAGTAGTAATAGGGATGAGAGCAATCGCTTTGGATTGCTGGCAGAGAGGAATTGCACCTGTCCTCCAAATCGTCTTGAGCTACCTTGCTCGAAAGCCCCTTTGGGGACTCTCAAAAACACTAGCAAAGTAAACCTAGCGGCATTCCCCTAAGGCTATAAATCTTTGATTTCGAAAAGATTTCAATTATCAAGAAAAAGCACCTTATTTATAGGAGTGATTGCTTGGCTAGAATTAGGAAACGAATCCACCACAAGTAGAGGATTGCCAATTGGAGCTTCCAGACCCATTTTCCCTAGTCGGACTCACCTATGACGACGTCCTGCTGCTTCCTGGGCAATCCGATGTGATGCCATCTGGGGTAAGCACCCAGACTCAGATTTCTAGAAACATCTCAATCAACGTCCCGCTTATTTCCTCAGCCATGGACACCGTGACTGAGGCCAGGATGGCAATCTCAATGGCGAGACAGGGCGGTTTGGGCATCCTGCACCGCAACCTCTCGATCGACGATCAGGTCACTCAGGTTGACTTGGTAAAAAGAAGTGAAGCCGGCATGGTCTCCCACCCGGTAACCACTACCGCCTATGCCACCATCCAGGAAGTCGACGATCTCTGCGGCAAGTACCGGGTATCTGGTCTTCCGGTAATTGACGAAGATGGCAAGTTGGTTGGAATTGTGACCAACAGAGATATGCGATTTGTGCTTGAGGTGCAGCGCACCACCACTTTGGTAAAAGACGTTATGACCCCAATGCCGCTAATTGTTGGCAAGGTTGGAATAAACCCTGACGAGGCCATGGCAATGCTGGCCCAGCACCGTATCGAGAAACTGCCGCTGATTGACGATGACCTAAAGTTGCGCGGGCTAATCACCGTCAAGGACTTTGACAAGAGCGAGAAGTATCCAAACGCATCCAAGGATGGTGCTGGTCGCTTACTAGTTGGCGCTGCAATTGGTGTTGGTCCAGATTCCTGGGAGCGCGCAATGGCACTGGTTGAAACCGGTGTGGACATGTTGATCGTGGACACCGCTCACGGACACAACACTGCGGTTTTGGACATGATTCGCAAGCTAAAGAGCGAGCCGGTCGCGAAGTTCACCGACATCGTCGGCGGCAACGTTGCCACCCGCGAGGGTGCTCAGGCGCTTATCGACGCAGGCGCCGACGGCGTCAAGGTTGGTGTTGGTCCAGGTTCAATTTGCACCACTCGAGTTGTGGCTGGAGTTGGTGTTCCTCAGGTGACTGCGGTTTATCTAGCATCGCTTGCGGCTAAGCCAGCCGGCATTCCTGTTATCGCCGACGGTGGATTGCAGTACTCGGGAGATATTCCAAAGGCATTGGTTGCTGGAGCGAATTCCGTAATGATCGGATCGCTACTAGCTGGTACTGATGAGGCCCCGGGAGATATCACTTTCGTGGGAGGCAAGCAGTACAAGACCTATCGCGGCATGGGATCCCTTGGGGCAATGCAGTCCCGCGGATTGGCACAGTCTTACTCCAAGGACCGCTACTTCCAAGACGATGTGCTTCGCGAGGACAAGCTGGTTCCAGAGGGCATCGAAGGCCGAGTTCCCTACCGCGGTTCGGTTGCGTCGGTTGTTCACCAGCTGGTGGGTGGCTTACGCGCATCCATGGGTTATGTGGGCGCAGGAACCATTCCAGAATTGCAACAGCGCGGCAAGTTTGTTCGAATCACGGCTGCGGGATTGCGTGAATCGCACCCGCACGATGTTCAGATGACCATCGAAGCCCCTAATTACGGCACTCGCTAGGAGGCCCAGATGAATCAGGTTGAAATTGGTCGCGGCAAGGATGGCCGCAGAGCATTTGCTTTTGATGACATCGCAGTAGTTCCAACCAGACGAACTCGCGACCCAGAAGATGTTTCCACCACCTGGGCGATCGACGCATACAAGTTCGATCTTCCGGTAGTGGCAGCACCGATGGACTCAGCCATGAGCCCAGCCACCGCAATTGCTCTTGGCAAGCTTGGTGGTCTTGGTGTGTTGGATCTCGAAGGACTTTGGACTCGCTACGAAGACCCCACGCAGCAGCTTGAGGAAATCGCAAATGCGAAAGAGGCAGATGCCACCGCAGTGCTGCAGCGTATCTATTCCCAGCCAATTCAGCCTGAACTAATTACCGCACGTTTGGCAGAGATTCGCGCGGCCGGAGTCACGGTAGCCGGAGCGCTATCTCCGCAGCGCACCCAGGAGTTCTCGAGCGTGGTCCTCAAGGCCGGCGTCGAGATGTTTGTGATTCGCGGAAACACTGTTTCTGCAGAGCACGTTTCAAAAACTCAGGAGCCACTGAACCTCAAAGAGTTCATCTACAAGTTAGATGTCCCTGTCATGGTTGGTGGCGCTGCTAGCTACAAGGCTGCGCTGCACCTAATGCGCACCGGTGCTGCCGGTGTGCTAGTTGGATTTGGTGGCGGTGCCGCTTCCTCCACTCGCAAGATTTTGGGTATTCACGCTCCAATGGCAACCGCGGTTGCTGATGTTGCGGCAGCCCGTCGTGACTACATGGACGAATCAGGTGGTCGATACGTTCACGTCATCGCAGACGGTGGCCTTGGCACCTCTGGCGATATCGTTAAGGCAATTGCCTGTGGCGCAGATGCCGTGATGCTTGGAACCGTTTTGGCACGCTCTGCTGAGGCACCGGGCCACGGTTGGCACTGGGGTCAAGAGGCAGTCAGCGAGAAGCTACCGAGAGGCAACCGAGTATGGGTTGGCTCACACGCTCCAATGGAAAATATTTTGCTTGGACCTGCGGATAACGCCGATGGCACCAGCAACCTAATTGGAGCACTTCGCCGCTCGATGGCAAGCACTGGATATTCCGATGTGAAGGAATTCCAGCGCGTGGACGTCGTAGTCAACCAGTACCAGTAAATGAGACAGCCCAGTTTTTGGGAGGTTGCCCGCAGACCCAAGTGGATCGCGGGATTACTAATCGCAATGCTCACCGCAGCAGCATTCGCTTTTGCAATGCAGTGGCAACTCTCTCGCACCTTTAATACAGTCGGTGTGAGCGTCGAGGAGGCTGCACCTCGCCCGTTGGCGGAGTTGATCGCACCAAATACGCCAATTGACAAGCCGGTCTATGACCGGCTTGCCACCTTCACCGCCACAATCGATCCGCAGAACTCCCACATCATCGGAGGGCGTTTGCAGCTTGAGTCGGATGGTTCGACCAGAACCGGCTACTGGCTGATCACTAACTCTTTAGTTGGTGACGCATCACTCACCCTGGCAATTGGCTTCTCGGAAGATTTGGATGCGGTGAAAGCTGCGCAGCAGAAGCTTGAAAACATCGAAATTTCAGCAGTTGGATATGTCGAACCAAGCGAGCCTGTGAAGCGCTCAATCGAAGCCGATTTTGATTCGGTAGCACTCGGCCAGCTAGTCAATGTTTATTCGCAAAATCCAATCGCTTCCTATCCTGCCTATTTGATTTTGCAGTCTGGAATCGAACACGATCTTGAACCAATCTCAATTGGCATCAGGCAGCAGGAAGTCGAGATTAACTGGCTCACCGCGTTTTACGCAGTGGAGTGGGCATTCTTTGCACTGGCTGCTTTTTACCTCTGGTGGCGTTTGGTGATGGACCAGCGTGCCAGGGAATCCAGTGACCAAGGTTTGCAAGACCCGAAATAACTTGGAAATTCTTGTTATTCTCGACCGATACTTAGGAGGTAAGTCATGTCGATGATCACCACGACCGTAACCATTGAAGATCCAATCGGTTTACACGCAAGACCAGCAGGTCAGATTGTGAAACTCGTCAAGGAGTCTGGACTTACCGTTCGAATGGGAAAGGCAGGCGAGGAGCTAGTACTAGCTAACTCACCGCTTCGCATGATGGCGCTTAAGGCCAAAACCGGCGAGCAGTTGGTTGTCGAGGTTGACACGAACGACCAGGCAGTCGCAGACAGTCTGTTTACCCAGATTCAAAACTTTTTGAAGGGCTAGTGGTGACAGTTTCTTCCGGCACAATCCTCACTGGCCTAGGTGTCGGACTAAATGCCGTTCGCGGCGAAGTCTTTCGCGTAAAGCCCCAGGCAACACTTCCAGGACCTGCAAAGCACGCTGGCGATGCGGGTGTTGAAAAGGAAACCCTCAGGGGAGCAATCCACCACGTTGCCGGATACCTAGACGAGCTATCGGTAAAAGCCGGAGGCACCAGCGCTGAGATTTTCGAAGCACTCAAGATGCTTTTAGAAGATGAAGATTTATTTGAAACAGCAATAGCCGAGATCGAGTCCGGCTGGAATGCTGCCACCGCTTTTATTGTCGCGGTTGATTCACTAGATGCAATTTTTGCCGGCGATGCGGCCTTCGAAGAGCGCTTGGTGGACCTAAAGGATCTAGCAAGACGAGTTGCCGCTCACATCGCGGGCATTCACATGGGCCTAGATCTTCCAACCACTGGTGCTTTCGTAATTGTCGGCGATGACTTTTCCCCGGCTGATACCGCGCAGTTCACGGACGCGGTTGTCGGAGTTGTAACCATCAAGGGTGGGCCAACCTCTCACACCGCGATCATCTGTCGCTCTAAGTCAATTCCTGCATTGGTTTCCTGCGCTCAGGCAGTGGAGCTGGTAGACGGCATGCAGGTTTTGGTTGATCCGGTTGGCGACCGAGTTGTGGTCGGTGGCGATGCCTCGATGGCAACCAAGGCGATTAGCTTTATCGCAAAAAGCTTGGACCCAATCATTCCGGTGCGCGCAAATATCGGCTCTCTAGAAGATTCGATCCAGGCAGCAACCACCGCTGCCAACGGCGTGGGGCTATTCCGCACTGAGTTGCTCTACCTATCCGAGACCACCAAGCCATCTGCTCAAAAGCAGGCAAAGTCTTATGCCGAGATTCTTCGAGCAGCGCCGGAGGGACCAATTGTGGTCCGCACCATCGATGCCGGTAGCGATAAGCCAGTGCCATTTTTGGATATGCCTCACGAAGAAAACCCAGCGCTTGGCATTCGTGGCTTCCGCCTAATTCAAGATCACCGCCAGTTCCTAATCGATCAGCTTGAGTCGCTTGAAGTTGCTCGCAAAGAAACCGGCCGTGAGGTTTGGGTAATGGCTCCGATGATCGCAACCGCAAGCGAGGCAATTGAGTTTGCTCAGCTAGCAAGAAGCGCCGGTGAGTACAAAGTCGGCATCATGGTTGAGACCCCAGCTATCGCAATGGCACTTTCGGATCTAGCCGGCAAACTTGATTTCATCTCGGTCGGCACCAATGACCTATCCCAGTATCTGTTTGCCGCCGACCGCATGAATGCTGGTCTGGGAGCACTGCTGAACCCCTGGCAACCGGCATTGGTTCGCATGCTAAAGCTCATCGCGAGTGAATCAGAGAAGGCTGGAATCTCTTCCGGAGTTTGTGGTGAATCGGCATCTGACCCAGCGTTCGCTGTGGTTTTGGCTGGTTTGGGTTTCAAGTCGGTATCGGCTTCAAGAAGTCAGGTTGGTGCCGTTAGATCAGCGCTTTCCGCTGTGACTTTAGAGCAGGCTCAGGAGGTTGCCAACATCGCCCTTGCGGCAACTACTGCAGATCAGTGCAAGTCTGAGGTTCTCGATGCATTAGCCAAGCTTGCCTAAAGTAAACTTCTTTTATGACAGGCCCTGCCGCTTCCCAAATTGAGCAAGTAAAAAAGGTTCTTAAGCTATTTACTGCATCCAGCTGCATCACTGGAACCTTTTTGTTGCTCTTGATGATCACCTGGGGAATCCGTCGCCTACCATTTCTAGGTTTCGACCTATGGCTGTTCGGCCCCAACGGATTTATCACCTTCGAGCAGTACGGCATTGAGGGTGAAGGCCTTCCAGATGTCGGTGTGAACCTAACGGTTGCAATCCTTATTGTTCACGGCTGGCTCTACGTTCTATATCTATTTGCCGATTTCAGACTGTGGACTTTGATGCGCTGGTCGTTCTTTAGGTTCTTGATCATTGCCGCCGGTGGCGTTGTGCCACTGCTGAGCTTTTTCACCGAGTCCTACTACGCCAAGTTGGCGCGCAAACAGCTGAGCGAAATTGAAGGTCAGAAATGAAGCCAGTTCTAGTTGTTGATTTCGGTGCTCAGTACGCACAGTTGATTGCAAGACGAGTTCGCGAAGCCAATGTCTACTCCGAGATCGTGCACCACAACATCACCGCGAGCGAGGTGGCAGCCAAGAATCCGGCCGCGATCATTCTCTCCGGCGGTCCATCGAGTGTTTACGAGGAGAACTCTCCTCAGCTAGATCCTGAGATTCTCAAGCTCGGCATTCCAGTACTCGGCATTTGCTATGGCTTTCAGGTTTTGGCTCAGGCACTTGGTGGTCGGGTAGATAAAACCGGCAAGCGCGAGTATGGCGCGACTCAGTTGAACCTAAATTCCTCAGGTGTTTTGCTGGGCAACCAATCAGTGCAGCAAATCTGTTGGATGAGCCACGGTGATCAGGTAATGGTTGCACCTGACGGCTTTGAGGTTCTGGCATCCACCGATACCACTCCGGTTGCAGCCTTTGAATCTAAAGAGCAGCGCATCTTTGGTGTGCAGTGGCACCCAGAGGTCAAGCACTCCGAGCAGGGTCAAAACGTCCTTACCAACTTCCTCTATCAAGGGGCCGGCATTGAGCCGACTTGGAATTCTGGCAATGTAATTGCGGAGCAGGTCGAAAAGATTCGCGCTCAGGTTGGTGACGCCAGAGTTATTTGCGGGCTATCCGGTGGAGTTGACTCGGCGGTTGCCGCCGCGCTGGTTCACAAGGCGGTTGGCGATCAGCTCACCGCGGTGTTTGTTGACCACGGTCTTTTGCGCAAGGGTGAGCGTGAGCAGGTAGAGCGCGACTATGTGGCAGCTACCGGCATTCGTTTGATCACGGTCGATGCCGAAGAGAAGTTTCTATCGGCGCTCGCAGGCGTTTCTGACCCGGAAACCAAGCGCAAGATTATTGGTCGCGAATTCATTCGCACCTTCGAAGAGGCAGAGCGCAAGCTAATCGCAGAAGCGGCAGCAGATTCTCGCCCGATCAAGTTCCTGGTCCAGGGAACCTTGTACCCAGATGTTGTTGAATCCGGTGGTGGTGCAACCGCGGGCATCAAGTCCCACCACAACGTTGGTGGTCTTCCAGAAGACCTGCAGTTTGAACTGGTCGAGCCGCTGAGAGCACTGTTTAAGGACGAGGTGCGAGCAATTGGGGCTGAGCTTGGTTTGCCGCACGAAATAGTCCAGCGCCAGCCATTCCCAGGTCCTGGTCTGGGCATTCGCATCGTCGGCGAAGTAACCAAAGACCGCTTGGAGCTCTTGCGTGAGGCAGATGCAATTGTTCGCGAGGAACTAAGCGCAGCCGGCAAGGATCTAGAAATCTGGCAGTGTCCAGTTGTGCTTTTGGCCGATGTTCGTTCCGTTGGCGTGCAAGGCGATGGCCGCAGCTACGGTCACCCGATTGTGCTTCGTCCGGTTTCATCCGAGGATGCAATGACGGCAGACTGGTCGAGATTGCCATATGACCTGCTGGCAAAGATTTCCAACCGCATTACCAATGAGGTGGCGGATGTAAACCGCGTGGTTTTGGACATCACCTCAAAGCCTCCTGGAACCATCGAATGGGAGTAGGTGTTTTTGGTCACCGCGGTGCCTGCGGTTACCTTCCAGAAAACACCATGCCATCGTTCGAGCTGGCATTCGAAATGGGTGCAGACGCCATTGAATTTGACGTAGTTCTAACCAAAGACGCCGTGCCGGTGATTCTGCACGATCTAGATCTAACCAAAACCACTAACGTCGCTTCGCATCCTGAGGTTCCGACTTCGGTCGATGAGCTGACCTTGAAGCAGCTAAAGCAGCTGCGGGTAATGGAAAGATTCCCAGAGCAAAGGATTGAGTCTGCAAAGCACAGCGGACAGTTCGAGATTCCGAGCCTAAAAGAATTGCTCGCTAACTCGGCATTTGATGGCAGGCATTTGATTCTCGAACTCAAAGATGGCAAACAGCTCTTGGCCCAAGGCCTAGACCTGGTATCAGCAGTCGCACAAGAACTAGCTGCTTCAAATTGGCAAGAGCGCGGCATCAGGCTAACTGTTGAGAGCTTCGAATTTTCAATCTTAAGAACTGCAATGAGCGCCTTCGGCGCAGGAATTGACTTCGTCTTTCTATCCGCACCGGGAACCTTACCGGCTGGGAGAGCAACCTTGGAAGATGACCTTTTGGCAGAGATTGCGTCACAGTTCGATGGTGTTTCGGTCGCAATAGAGATGCTCTGGGAAGATGATTTTGTCGCTCGCGCAAAAGCTTTAGGGCTAACCGTCTTTACCTATACCGCTCGCGTTGAAACCGCGCAGGGCGAGGTTGAAAGCTGGTTTGAGAAGCTGGTTCTAAGCGGTGTGGATGGAATCTTTGCCGACCAGCCAGACCGGCTGATCCAAACCGTCAGTCGGCTGACCTAAGCTACCTCAGATGCCTTTAGACCTCTTCAGACAAAATGACCCAGACGCACTGCTTACGGGATTAAATCCGCAGCAGCGCGAGGCTGTCGAATACCGCGGCCGGGCACTTTTGATTGTTGCCGGTGCCGGCAGCGGTAAGACCAGGGTGTTAACCCACCGCATCGCACACTTCTTGGCCCAAAAAGAACTTTGGCCATCACAGATTTTGGCAATCACCTTTACCAATAAGGCTGCCGCCGAAATGCGCGAGCGCGTCGAAGCGCTGATTGGCGCTTCCAGCGAAGGGATGTGGATCAAGACCTTCCACTCGGCCTGCCTTCAGATTCTTCGTCGTGAGGCAGATCGTCTCGGTCACGATTCAAACTTCACGGTTTATGACACCGGTGACACCAGGGCGCTTCTCAAGAGATTGCTTCGCGAGGCAGGGGCCGAGGATGCGGATATCAAACCGCAGCAGGCAGCAGCGATTATTTCCAACGCCAAGAACGAACTCAAAGATGCCGAAGACTTTGCTCGCAATGCTGATCGCTCAAACCCGAGAGAGCGAATCGTGGCCGAGGTGTTCCAAGGCTATGAGCGAGAACTGCTTCGCAATAATGCCTTTGACTTTGATGACCTGATTTCCGAGACAGTTGGTCTACTTCGTGCTCACCCTGAGGTTAGAGCCAGGTATCAGAAGCGTTTCCGACACCTACTTGTGGACGAGTACCAAGACACCAACCACGCGCAGTACGCACTTATTCGGGAGTTCACCAGGCCGATGCCTGATGACTACGCAAACTTTGATGAGCGCACCGGCGAGGTATTGCAGCCAGCCCAGCTAACTGTGGTTGGTGACTCGGATCAGTCGATCTACGCCTTCCGCGGCGCGGACATTAGAAACATCACTGAGTTTGAGCGCGACTTCCCTGGAGCGCAAACCATCCTTTTGGAGCAGAACTATCGCTCGACCCAGAACATTCTGTCTGGGGCGAATGCCGTCATTTCACAAAACCCCTATCGACCAGCGAAGAACCTCTGGACCGACCAGGGCAGTGGTGAGCTAATTTCAATTTTCACTGGTTTCGACGAACGTAATGAAGCTGCCTATGTTGTTGATCAGATTAAAACATTGCACGCTGAAGGCACCAACTACCGCGACGTTGCAATTCTCTACCGCACCAATGCACTGACACCTTCTTTAGAAGCCGAGCTCAAGAGCCAGCTAATTCCATATGCCGTCATCGGCGGCTTGAAGTTCTTTGAGCGCAGAGAAATCAAAGACGCACTTGCCTACCTCACCGTGATTTCCAATGCGCGAAATGACGAGGCTGCCAGAAGAGTTTTGAACATCCCAACCCGCGGCATCGGTGAAAAGACCGAACTCAAGATCGCACAGTTTGCCAGAGACAACGACATGTCATTTAGGCAGGCTCTTACCTTTGCAAACCAGCTCGGTCTTGGTCCAAAGCTCACCCTCACGGTCGAAGGTTTTGGCGAACTTCTAAACGAGCTAGATGCGCTATCCGCAACTGAAGGTCCCGCTGAGGTGTTGAAGTCTGTCCTTGAACGAAGCGGTTATCGCTCATCGCTTGAGGGATCAAGGGATCCGCAAGATGAAGCCAGGGTTGAAAACCTGGATGCGCTATTGGGTCAGCTTTTTGACTGGCAGGCAAATAACCCAGAGGGCAACCTTGCCGACTACCTTGCCGAGGTGACACTTGCAGCAGCAGCCGATGAAATCGAAGATGAGTCCGGAAGCATTTCACTGATGACCCTGCACACTGCCAAGGGTTTGGAGTATCAGGTGGTGTTCCTGATTGGCCTTGAGCAAGGAACCTTGCCTCACGTTAGGTCCTTCGATGAACCCGGCGGACTGCAGGAAGAGCGCAGGTTGATGTATGTGGGTATGACCAGAGCAAAACAAAAGCTCTACATCTCGCACGCCCTGCAGCGCACGCTGTTTGGCAACACCGCTTCTTTTATCCCGTCTAGCTTCCTAAGCGATATCCCGAGCGAGCTTTGCGAACAGGTCGGAGCAGAGCGTCGTGAACTTCGCGCTGCCGGCACACAACCGGTTCGCTCGAGTTGGCAGGGTGCTGTAAATACACCGGCCGCGATTAGAGACAACAAAGATCTAGAGCTTGCGGTTGGGGATTCAGTGCAGCACGACACCTTTGGCAAAGGTCAAGTAATCGCGGTTGCGGGCAATCCACCCAAGCAAACGGCCGAAGTGCGCTTCGACTCTGGAGTAACCAAGCGTTTGCTTGTGAAAATGGCACCAATTACCAAGCTCTAGGGATATTCAGCCAGCCTGAATCACTAGACTTGACGTTGTTGCCCGCTTACTTCAGAAACGGAAATACCCTTGGATTTATTTGAATATCAAGCGCGCGATCTTTTCGAGAAACACGGTGTTCCGGTTCTCGCAGGTCGCATCGCAGACACCCCAGAAGAAGCTGAAGCAGCCGCAAAGGCTATCGGTGGAACCGTTGTTGTGAAGGCCCAGGTTAAAACCGGTGGTCGAGGCAAAGCCGGTGGTGTCAAGGTTGCTCACTCTCCAGCTGAAGCTCGCGAAAAGGCTGAGGCAATTTTGGGCCTAGACATCAAGGGTCACGTTGTAAAGCGCGTGATGATTGCCCAGGGTGCATCTATCGACAAAGAGTTCTACTTCTCAGTCTTGCTAGACAGATCAAACCGCACCTTCCTAGCGCTTTGCAGCGTTGAGGGTGGCATGGAGATCGAGCAGCTTGCAGTTGAGCGTCCAGAGGCACTGGCAAAGATTCCGGTCTCTGCAGTTCACGGTATCGATAAGGCCAAGGCAGTTGAGATTGCAACCGCCGCTAAGTTCCCAAGCGAACTTATCGCTGCAGTTTCCGATGTGTTCGTAAAGCTTTACGACGTATTCAAAAAAGAAGACGCCACTTTGGTAGAGGTCAACCCGTTGGTTCTAACCACCGGTGGCGAGATCGTCGCCCTTGACGGCAAGGTTACCTTCGACGACAACGCAGAGTTCCGTCACGAGCGTGAGGAAATGGAGCGCGACCAGCTTGATCCTCTCGAGGCTAAGGCCAAGGAGATGGACCTCAACTACGTGAAGCTAGATGGCGAAGTTGGAATCATCGGGAACGGTGCCGGATTGGTTATGAGCACCCTGGACGTAGTTGCCTACGCCGGTGAGCGTCACGGCAACGTGAAGCCCGCTAACTTCCTAGACATCGGTGGCGGTGCCTCTGCTGAGGTAATGGCTGCAGGTCTGGATGTCATCTTGAACGACCCTCAGGTTCGCAGCGTGTTTGTAAACGTCTTCGGCGGTATCACCGCCTGTGACGCTGTAGCCAATGGAATCGTTGGTGCGCTAAACACCTTGGGTGCCCGCGCCGGCAAGCCGCTAGTTGTTCGACTAGACGGTAACAACGTTGAAGAGGGTCGCCGTATTCTCTCCGAGTTCAATCACCCGCTGGTAACGCTGGCGGACACCATGGATGGCGGAGCCGACAAGGCCGCTTTGTTGGCTAACAAGTAAGGCTTTAGAAATGGCAATTTACCTAGACAAAAACTCAAAAATCATCGTCCAGGGCATGACCGGTGCCGAGGGCATGAAGCACACCACTCGCATGCTCGCCGGTGGCTCGAACATCGTTGGTGGCGTGAACCCACGCAAGGCCGGCGAGAGCGTCGATATTTCTGGCAAGTCACTTCCGGTTTTCGGAACGGTCAAGGAAGCAATGGCTGCCACCGGTGCGAATGTTTCGGTTATCTTCGTTCCTCCTGCCTTTGCAAAGGCTGCAATCATCGAGGCTATTGACGCCGAGATCGCGCTTGCGGTTGCAATCACCGAGGGCATCCCGGTTCACGACAGCGCTGAGGCTTGGGCCTACAACGTTGAAAAGGGTAAGAAGACCCGTCTAATTGGACCTAACTGCCCTGGAATCATTTCCCCTGAGCAGTCCAACGCAGGTATTACCCCTTCAAACATCGCCGGAAAGGGCCCAATCGGCTTGGTTTCCAAGTCCGGAACCCTGACCTACCAGATGATGTTCGAACTTCGCGACATCGGCTTCTCAACCGCTATCGGTATTGGTGGAGACCCAGTTATTGGTACCACTCACATCGATGCACTTGAGGCATTCCAGAACGATCCTGAGACCAAGGCGATTGTGCTAATCGGCGAGATCGGTGGCGACTCTGAGGAGAAGGCTGCCGACTACATCTCAAAGCACGTCACCAAGCCAGTGGTTGCATACGTAGCCGGCTTCACTGCTCCTGAGGGTAAAACCATGGGTCACGCAGGTGCAATTGTTTCTGGCTCTGCCGGAACCGCTCAGGCCAAGAAGGAAGCATTCGAAGCTGTTGGCGTGAAGGTTGGCAAGACCCCATCCGAGACCGCTGCGCTTATGCGCGAGATTATCGCCAAGCTCTAAAGGTGAATCGGGGGCTCAGCTTCGCAATTTCAGCGCTGCAGGCGCTGATTATTGCGGCTGTCACGATTGGTTTAATGATTGCCCCACTTACCTTGGCCTGGTTCATCGAGGGCGACGGTTCAGTTGACTGGATGGTCGCATTCCGCGTTGCGGCTTATGCATTTTTGCTAGCCTGCGGCGTTCCACTGCAGTTCAATGCCGGTGAGATTCTAGGCATTGCTGTCCCCGCGTTCACAATGTCGACTTTGCCACTGGGGCTCACGGCCCTGATGGCGGTTTTGATTATTCGAATTGGTCACCGACTCTCAGCTGCGAGTTCAATCTGGCCCGCATGGGTTGGTGGCGCGGTGGCATTTGGTGGCATTGGTCTTGCGGTTTCAATGCTGAGCACCAACGAAGCAGTCGTGGTTGCCGAATGGGCACCGTTTATCTCCCCGGCATTTTTCTTTGGTGGAATTCTGTTTCTGGCATCGGTGCTTGGACCGCGCTATGAGCTTTTTGAAGGTGCCAACCCACCTGAGGCAAAAGAGCGCATCTGGGTTAGAAATCAAGCCAAGGCAATTTTCTCCAAGCTGCACTGGGCTCTGTCGTCGGTCCTATCTCCTGCATCCAGGGTTGGTCTTGGAGTAGTAGCGGCATTACTTTTGGTGAGCTCCGCGATGATTGCGCTGGCTTTGGGGTTTGGTTGGATCGAAGTTGTGGCTCTTTACGAGGCGATGCGAGTGAGCGTTCTCGGTGGTGTGATGTTGACCATTGCCCAGTTGGCGATCCTTCCAAACCTGATTGTTTATGGGATGAGCTGGATAGCGGGTCCTGGGTTCTCAATCGGAGTCGGATCGTCTGTCTCGGCACTCGGCACTCAGCTTGGGCCAATGCCAGCTCTACCGGTATTTGTCGCCATCCCTACCGCCGGTTTTGACCGAGCAATATTGTTTGCCCTGATTCCAATCGTGGTTGCCTTTGTTGGAACGCTTTTTGCCCGTCGCTACGCCGACCAAATGCGCTGGGAGTATGCAACGCGTTTTTCGGCAGCAGCAGCCTTCGCCTTTATGGCGGCTCTGATCGCTGCACTGACTGCATTTGCGATTGCTGTTTTGGCTTCTGGAAGTTTTGGGCCTGGCAGATTTAGTGAGGTTGGCATCAATGCTTTGCTTTTTGCCGGAGTGCTTTTTCTAGAGGTATTGATTCCGAGTTTTGTGGCTGGTTTAGTTGTTATAAATCCATACAGCGATCAGCAAGAGCGCGGGAAGTAGGAGTCAGGTGCTTTCGATAGTGGTCTTGATTTCAGGTTCAGGCTCAAATCTCCGCGCGCTTTTGGAGGCGTGTGACAACCCGCTGTTCCCCGCAAAGATCTTGGCGGTCGGCTCAGATAAAGCCGCTGCGGGCCTTTCGCACGCTGAAGAGTTTGGTGTCCCAGCCTTTGTGGTTGAGCCTGAACTATTTGATTCTCGCGAGCAGTGGTCTCAAGTTTTGTTGCGTAATGTCCAGTACCACAATCCAGACCTGGTGATTCTGGCTGGTTTTATGAAGGTGCTGCCGGAGGGTTTTGTCTCAGCCTTGAGTCCAAAACTAATCAACATGCACCCATCGTTGCTACCTGCCTTCCCAGGCGCTCACGCGGTCCGTGACGCCCTTAGCGCAGGTGAAAGCACAACTGGCGCAACGGTTCACATCGTTGACTCAGGTGTCGACACCGGCCCAGTCCTGGCCCAACGAGAGATTGCAATTGCTCCAGGAATCGCTGAGTCTGGCCTGCATGAGCAGATCAAGACCATCGAGCGTTCTCTAATTGTCGAAGTTGTATCCCAGATTGCCGAGGGCAAACTCAATCTTTCGGAAAGGGCTAACTGATGGCTACCAATGTTGAAGCTCGAAACTACCAGGAGCGCGACCAGGTAAAAATTCGCAGGGCCCTCATCTCGGTTTCTGACAAGACTGGCCTAATCGAGCTTGCAAAGGGACTAATTTCACAGGGAGTTCAGCTGGTCTCAACAGGTTCAACCGCCAAGAGGATTGCCGAGGCTGGCTTAGCAGTCAAAGAAGTATCAGAGGTGACTGGTTTTCCAGAGTCGCTAGATGGTCGCGTGAAGACCCTGCACCCAAAGATCCACGGCGGAATCTTGGCGGATCTCAGATTGGACGAGCATGCTCAGGAGCTTGCCGACCTAGACATCGAAGCCTTTGAGCTGGTTGTTGTAAACCTCTACCCATTTGTTCAAACCGTCGCAGCCGGAGCAACCGGCGATGCTGCGGTTGAGCAGATTGACATCGGTGGACCGGCGATGGTTCGAGCAGCAGCTAAGAACCACGCCAACGTCGCAATTGTCGTCAACCCAGCGAATTACTCACGAGTTTTAGAGGCCAATGCAAATGGTGGAACTTCGCTTGCCCTTCGCAGAGAGTTGGCCCAAGCAGCCTTTAGTCACACAGCTCAATACGACAGCGCGGTTGCAAACTGGATGCTTGGCGAAATCACTGGTGATAACAGTGGTTCTGATTTCGCGCAACAGGTCAATTTTGGATTTGAACTAAAGAATGTGCTTCGCTACGGCGAAAACGCTCACCAAAAGGCGGCTTTGTATTCGGCGAACGGGGCTGCCGGCGGCGTAGCGCAGGCCAAGTTGCTTGGTGGCAAAGAGATGTCTTACAACAACTACGTTGATGTCGATGCCGCACTGCGAGCCGCATATGACTTCGCAGCGCCTGCGGTTGCGATCATCAAGCACGCTAACCCCTGCGGTATTGCTGTGGCCCAATTAGGTGCCACTGATCCAATCGCAGATGCTCATGCCAAGGCCCACGAAACTGATCCGGTATCCGCATTTGGTGGCGTGATTGCAGCTAACCGGATTGTGACCGAGAAGATGGCACTGCAGGTTGCCGAGATCTTCACCGAGGTGATTGCCGCACCGGGATTTGAACCCGCGGCCCTTGAGGTTTTGAGCAAGAAGAAGAATTTGCGCATTTTGGAGCTTGAAGCTGGTTATGTAAGGCCTTCTCGCGAGATCAGACAGGTTTCCGGAGGCGCGTTGATTCAGGAATCCGATGGTTTCGAGAAGCTTGATACCTCAAAGTGGCAGCTGGTTACCGGCGAACCTGCCGATCAAGAACTGATGGCTGATTTGGAATTTGCCTGGAGAGCATCTCGCGCTGTGAAGTCCAATGCAATTTTGCTAGCCAAGTCACTGGCCGCGGTTGGAATTGGCATGGGGCAGGTTAACCGAGTGGACTCCTGCCGATTGGCGGTTGCCAGGGCTGGTGAGAGAGTTGTTGGTTCGGTGGCTGCATCTGATGCATTCTTCCCGTTTGCCGATGGCCTGCAGGTGCTATTGGACGCTGGCGTGAAGGCCGTTGTTCAGCCCGGTGGTAGCGTCCGCGATG
>CAMAQN010000018.1 GCA_945860535.1 Auritidibacter sp. Marseille-P8566 | reverse complement strand
AGCCTTTGCTCTTGCCAGCTGCGCGTAGCGAATCAGGTGAGCTTTTTGGCGATGGTAGTTGCGCTTGGAAAATTGGTTGTCGACAATCGGTAGCAGCAGTTTTTCTTCGAGCTCAAAATGTGGTCCGAGTTGATCGGCGAGTAGCAGTTGCACTTATCGCCTTTCTCCCTCAGGTGGTTTCAGGCTATCTGCATTTTGTACTCCATACGTTTCCAAAAGCCCGAAATAAAGCCTTTCTTTGGCCATTGGCGAACTCGCGTGTCGCCAATTGGTGTTTTTTCAAACTGTGTGAGAGAGTGGGTGAACACAAAGGAGTGATACTCGTGTCACAAGTGCATAACCCAAAACACGACCCTGCTGGATACCGAGTGGTGCCTAATACCTCTCGTGAATTGAATCAAGACAGAGTTAAAGAGCTACTCGCCAAAGAGTGGGAGCTATTCCAAAAATCCACAAAACTATCTGGCAAAGAGAACGTTCGAGCCAGCAAGTCCCTACCAATGGGAGTTACATCTAGCTTCCAGCACTGGGACCCCTACCCCATTTCAGTAGCAAGCGCCAAAGGCGCTTACGTCAAGGACGTCGACGGCCGCAAGCTTTTGGATCTATCCATGGGCTTTGGCGCAATGATGGTTGGACACCTTCACCCGGGTGTCGTGCGAGCGGTAAAGCGCGCACTAAACAGCGTTGGCACCTTGTTCGTTACCCCTTCTCCAACTGCAACCATCGCCGCTGAAGCATTTAAGAAGCGCTTCAACCTAGACATGATTCGCTTTACCAATTCCGGTACCGAGTCACTGATGTATGCAATTCGAACCGCACGTGCGACCAATGGCAAAAAGGCAATCATCAAACTTGAGGGTGGCTACCACGGTGGTTACGACCCACTGCAAGTTTCGGTAAAGCCAAAGCTTGAGAACATTGGTGATGGCAATGCGCCAACTCCAGATATTCCACCTGAGGTCGAGGCCGGAGAGGTGTTTGTAGTTCCTTACAACAACCTCGAATACCTCGAGAAGATCATGAGTGAAAACTCTCATAAGATCTCGGCATTTGTCCTGGAGCCGGTAATGGAGAACATCTCCATCGTGCTTCCGGACGAGGGCTACCTTCATGCCGTTAGAGCGCTTTGCGATAAGTACGACATTTGCTTGATCTTTGACGAGGTAAAGACTGGACTCACTGCTGGAGAGGCAGGAGCAGCCGGTCGAACCGGTGTCGAGCCTGACCTAATCACCTTGGCCAAGAGCATCGGCGGCGGCCTGCCGGTTGCTGCTTTCGGTGGCAAGCAAAAGTACATGGACGCTGTTGTCGATGGTCGCATGGCACACTACGGAACCTACAACGGTAACCCGCTGGTTATGGCAGCTGTCATGGCGGTCGAAAAGCTAGTAACTCCGAAGGCCATGCAAAAGGCCGAGCAAATCAACGTCAATACCCTGAACAAGATCAACGCAATTATTGAAGAGTATGAGCTGCCAGCTCACACCATTGGATTGGGACTAAAGGGAGCAATCACCTGGTCTAAGACTCCGGTGCGCAACTACCGCGACTTCAAAAACGTTGACTTTGGAATTGCCGAACTGAGCTGGCTCTGGGGCATCAACCGTGGCATCATCACCCCTCCGGGACTAGATGAGCAGTGGTTGGTTTCGCTAATGCACACTCAGAAGGACATGGACAAGATGGTCGAGCACTTTAGGGAGTTGGCAAAGGCCCTGCGCGCATAAACTCTTGGGGCAACCAAAGGAGTTATGTGAAACCGAAGCAACTTTTCCTAACCTTCGCTAGAGGCGAGGCCATCACCTGGACGCTACTTATTACCGCCCTGGTGATACGCGCGATGGGAGATCCAATCCCAGCGATTGTCACGATTGCCGGAGGCATCCACGGAGCCGTCTTTTTGGGCTATGCCGTAACCGCACTGTTGGTTGGCATCAACCAGCGCTGGCGCTTTGGCAAGTTGGCCCTGGCGGTGGCGCTAGCGATTGTGCCATTCGCAACTATTCCATTTGAGCGTAGGTTGGTCGCAACCTCGGCGCTTGAGGGATCTTGGAGGACTGCTTTGAGTCAAGACCCCAGAGATAAGGGTTTTATCGATCGACTATTTCGCTGGTTTATTGCTCGCCCATTTGTGCTGCTGGCAGTTTTGCTGATCGCTATTCCGGCGGTGTTCGCATTCCTATTGTTCCTAGGGCCACCAACCGAGTGGTTCAAATAGCGGTTAAAGAAAAACCCCGGGTCCTAGGACCCGGGGTTTCTTTTTAGCTTTAGTAGTTCGCGAATAGCGAAGGGAAGATGGCTCCAAAGATCAACATCGCTGGAAGCATTCCCACTAGCACAACCGCCTGGACAACGTCCCAATCAATCTTTTTCATTGGAGTCATGAACCTTTCTATTAGTCCTTGAACTCGGTCTTTGCAAAGCTAGCGTCTTCCTCAGTGCTCTTGATGCGAGCGATGGTGAAGATAACTAGGCCGAATAGACACTTAGCCAAGATGTCAGCCACGGTGTAGCCAACCTCGCGTAGTACGAATCCACCCTCGTCGAAACCAGTTGCGTTCATGTTTGCGATGAAAGCTAGTGGGTAAACACCCCAGGTTGCTAGAAGAAGTAGACGTAGTTCCTTGATCTTGCGCTGAACAGCAGCGGACTGCTTGTCTAGGGACTTGCCTAGCTCAACGAATAGTACGTACAAGATGTATAGGAATGGGATGGTTGATAGCAGACCCCAGACAGAAGGCGCGATGCCTGCGATGTTTAGACCTGCGTCACCTGGGTAACCAAGACCGATCATCAGTGCAGCAGCTGGTACTAGGCGAACTAGTAGTGAGCTCTGAACTGCGCGGGCTAGGCCAAGAACTGCAATGGTCTCAACCAATAGAAGTGGAACGGTTAGGAACCAGTCCACGTAGCGGTAGCCCACGTTGTAGACAGCGCCTTCAATTGCATCTGGACCGAATGCGTGCTCGAAGCTCTCAAACATTCTGAAGTAGTGGTAAGCAGCGATACCGGTTACGGTTGCCGAAACCATTACTGCCATGCGGTAACGAGGTAGTACGCGGTCCTTTGCCATCACCAAGAAGATGGTGGTGAAAAGCATCGCTGCAATACCCAAAGAGAGCATGTTGAATACGATGTTGTATCCGCCCTCGCTGATCAATGATTCCATTTCGAAAGTCCTTTCGATGACTTTTGTTTAGGTACAAGTCAGAAGTCCACTCGTCGAGCTTTGTCGGCTCAGGCGAATCGGCTACATTGCTCGACTCACAGCGATTTAACAGCATGATGGGAGTTGCTCAGCCGTAAAAAAGGTAACGTTTTGGTAACTTGTTGCGGATTTCCTTAGCCGTTGACCAGTCCGAAGGCGTTCAAAATAAACAATCCAGCCAGGAACAGCGCCATAACTATGTAGATCCATTCGATGAGCGGAGCTGGCTTTTTTGCAGCCTTGGCTGCCTTTATCGCTTTTATGCTCTTGGAAACTCTCCAGCCGAAAAACAGCACGGCGGCCACCACAAGTATTCCGTACCAAAAACTATCGAGATTCAGATTCACTGGTCTCCTAACTGATAAAAGTCAAAGGCATAAAGGCTTCGATCATTTTCATATTCGCATCTAGGGCTAAAGATACTGCCCAACCGACAGCTAGATAGAAAAGAAGTCCTAGCCAAAACTCCTATTTCACCAGGTGGACATCCGGTTTCGCGGAGAAGCAAAGGCGGTTTTTCCGATGAAAGGGAACAATTCGCGCGTGTGTTGCTCTGCCCGCGTCAGATAATGGGGGCACAGTAGTAGTTATACAAAAGTTATCTTTTTTTGTGGGTTTCTGCCCGTTTCAACGTCTTTTTCTGAGAATTCGCTGTTACTATCGTTGAAAATTCGCCATACAGGCAAAAACGGAGAACAACAAAGATGTTGGCAGAAGAGCGAAGACTCAAGTTAGTTGAGTGGACGCGCGTCGAGGGAAAGCTTGATGCAGGCCGCGCCGCTGTGAAACTGGATGTCGCCGTAGAGACCGTCAGAAGAGACCTAGATCTGCTTCAGCGCCGAGGGGCACTTCGTCGGGTGCACGGCGGAGCGATTTCAAACGATCGCTTTGGTCACGAGTACACGATGACCGAAAGACTCGGCCTCAACCCTGACAAAAAACGAATGGTGGCTCAGCTCGCCTCCTCATACATTCCGGAAGAAGGATGCATCTTTGTCGATGGCGGTTCTACGACCGAATGCCTTGCCCCTTACCTCAGAGATAAGCCAAAGCTAATTGTCGTTACCAACAACATCAATCTCGCATCCAAACTCGCCGATAGCTCAACCCAAACCGTTGTGCTTGGTGGTCGCATTCGCCCGGCAACCCACAGCTCTGTTGGGGCTAAGACCGCGTCTGAGGTCTCTGACTACAACGCCATCTTGGCCTTCATTGGAACCAACGGGGCATCGTTGGAGGGCGGAATAACAGCCTTCGACACGGACGAGTCCCAGGTGAAGAAGATCATGATGCAGCAATCCAGCGAGCGAATTCTGCTTGCGGACAGCGGAAAGTTTGGGATCGCATATCCCGCCAAGTTTGCAAATTTTGATGACTTTGACCGAGTGGTCACAAACTTGGATATCGAACAGAAATATTTGGATATGTTTTCGAGCGCCGGTGTAGATGTCGCGCTCGCGTAAAGAATTCCTAACGACCCCTCACTGGGGTCTGAGGGATAGGGACGGTGCTCAAGACCTTTGGGCCTCCGAAATAGCTCCAAAAAATCGAAATCACCGACCCGTGAATACAAACCCCCTAAAGGAAGGCAGTACCCATGAGTAATTTTATCCCCGCGGGTGACGGTGGCCACACTGGCTGGCGCGCAGCGGTTCAGAAGCTAGGTGGAAACCTCGCAGGCATGGTAATCCCAAACATCGGAGCATTCATTGCTTGGGGACTCCTAACTGCACTTTTCATCCCGACCGGTTGGACACCTAACGAGCAGCTAGCTGCCATGGTCGGTCCAATGATCGTCAACCTATTGCCGATCCTCATTGGTTACACCGGTGGTCGACTTGTACACGGACAGCGTGGAGCTGTTATCGGTGCAGTGGCAACAGTTGGTGTGATTGTGGGAACTTCAATCCCAATGTTCCTAGGTGCCATGATTATTGGTCCTCTAGCTGCATGGGTCTTGAAGAAGATTGACTCAGTTCTAGACCCAGTTACCCCTCCTGGATTCGAAATGCTGATCGGCAACTTCTCACTAGGTATCTCCGGTTTGCTGATGGCAATCCTTGGATTCCTAGGAATTGGACCAAGCGTAAATGCACTTTCGGACGTCTTGGGCAAGGGCGTTCAAGCGCTTATTGACACTGGATTATTGCCACTTGCTTCAATCTTGATTGAGCCAGCAAAGGTGCTATTCCTCAATAACGCAATCAACCACGGTGTACTTGCACCGATCGGAGTTGTGCAGGCCGAGGAGCTTGGCAAGTCAATCATGTTCATGCTTGAGACCAACCCTGGTCCTGGTCTTGGAATCTTGGTTGCCTTCTGGCTAGCTGGTCCAAAGATCCTTCGTGGTTCCGCACCTGGAGCAATCATCATCCACTTCCTTGGTGGAATCCACGAGATCTACTTCCCATACGTATTGCTTCGCCCACTAGTTATCCTTGGCGCAATTGCCGGTGGTGCTACTGGTGTTGCAATCTTCTTGGCTACCGGAGTTGGACTAGTTGCAACACCATCTCCAGGATCCATCTTTGCCTACCTTGCAGTTACCCCTCCAGGAAACCACTTCGGTGTGTTTGCAGGAATCTTGCTATCGGCAGCAGTCTCATTCGTAGTCTCCTTCTTGATCCTGAAGGCTTCAAAGGCTGGGAACGACGACCTAGACGCTGCTAGGGCAAAGAGCAAGGCAATGAAGACCGGAGCTGCTGAGTAACTATGGCAACTATCTCCGGCGCTGACGTCAAGCACATTGTTGTTGCTTGCGAAGCTGGCATGGGTTCATCGGTAATGGTTGCGAGGATGCTTGCAAAGCAGCTGAAGCACACCGGTATCACCGTGAGCCACACCCCCGTCAATCAGCTTGCTGACGAACCTCATGACTTGGTGCTTTGTCACCGTGGTCTCGGGAGTCGCGCAATGCAAGCTGTCCCTGGCTCGGTGGTGATCGTTTTCGACATGTTCTTGGGTGATTTTAAAATCGCGCAATTGGTGTCAGACCTATCAGAAGGTGCTGAGATCGTTGGTGACTGAGCTAATCACTCAAGCCGGAATCGTGATTGGTGCTACTGCCTCCTCTTCGGAGGAGGCAGTAGCTCAATGCGGAAAGCTCCTGGTAGAACTGGGAGCAGTAAGTCAAGAGTATGCAGATGCCATGTGGGAGAGAGAACAAATCTTTCCATCGGCTATCGGAGTCGGTTTCGCTATTCCCCACGGAACTGATGAGTCCCGAAAATACGTATCAAAGGATCAGTTAGTGTTCCTTCAACTCAAAACACCGATAGCTTGGGCTGAAGAAGAGGTTCGTTGTGTTTTGGGAATCGCCTCCAGAGGAGATGCACACGTTGAACTTTTGGGACAGCTCGCTGAGCTCCTTCAAGTGCCGGAAAATCTAGAGATTTTTCATGGTTCGGATTCAAAAGAAGAAATTCTGAAGCTAATAGCTTCAGGCGCAAGTCTCTAAAGCGTCAAGCGCAGGAAGGAGGCAAACCATGAAAGCAGTGCACTTTGGTGCCGGCAATATCGGCCGTGGCTTTATCGGAGCCGTCCTTCAAGATTCTGGTTACCACGTAGTTTTTGCAGACGTCAACGAGGATGTCATAAGTTCGTTGAATTCGGCTGGTCACTATCGAGTTATTGAGATTGGTGAGGGTGGCAGCACCTCGGACTATCGAAATTTCTCCGCCGTCAACTCCATGCTCGAACCAGAAAAGCTAAGAGACGAACTTGCAACAGCCGACTTGATTACGGCAGCTGTTGGAGTCAACATTTTGCCTCACATCGCACCCGCTATCGCGGAAGCGCTGAAGCTGCGCAAGCTAAGCGCACCAGTTTTGATAATGGCGTGCGAGAACGCGGTTAACGCGACAGACCTTTTGGCCGACGAGATTGCAAAATATGGAATCGATCAGTCCCGGGTGATTTTTTGTAACACTGCGGTAGATCGAATTGTGCCCATGCAAGACGCCAAGCTCTTTCCAGATGTTGAAGTTGAAGTGTTTTCGGAGTGGGTAATTGAAACGAAGAATCTTGAAACTCCACTCAGCATTCCCGCTGCGAAACTCGTTGCAGATCTCCAACCCTTTATTGAACGCAAGCTCTACACCGTAAATACCGGTCACTGCGCCATCGCCTACCTCGGTCAGAAGGCCGGACAGCTAACAATCGCCACAGCCCTGAAGGATCCGGAGATTGAGCGGGCGGTTTCGGAAGTGCTGGAAGAGACTTCCAAGGCTTTGATAATCAAGCATGGATTCAGCGCCGCCGAGCAAAGCGAATACGTGCAAAAAACTCTAGAGCGCTTGCGGAACCCATTACTTGATGACTTGATTGTTCGAGTTGGCAGAGATCCAATTCGAAAGATTTCTCGCAACGAGAGAATCATTGGACCAGCCTTAATTCTCGCAGCAGCAGGCGAGGAGCCGAAGGCCCTAATGGCCGTGCTAGAGGCAGCGCTGGAATTTGACATTCCAGAGGATCAGGCCAATTTGGATTTGCAGCAGCAACTGCTTTCGCTTACCACTGAGGATTTCGTCACCCTACACATGGGCCTTAGCCCAAGCGACGCCATCTGGACGTATGCACTTAGGGCGACCGGGGATGCCAAGAATAAGCAACGGGTTTAGGTAGCCGGGCTTCTGATTGGCAAGTTCGTTCAATTAGGCTGGAAATCCCCGAGAACAAATCGACCATTGTGAATATCAATTACCCAGCTGACCTGCCAGTCTCCCTCCTTCGCGAGGAGATTATTGAGGCGATTCAAAAAAACCAGGTTGTAGTTATTGCTGGTGCCACGGGTTCGGGTAAGACCACTCAGATTCCAAAGATGTGCTTGGAACTGGGCCGCAAATCAATTGCCCACACCCAACCCCGTCGAATTGCAGCAAGATCCGTAGCAGAGCGCATCGCCGAGGAGCTCAAGGTAGAACTTGGCCAAGAGGTTGGATATCAGGTTCGCTTCACTGACACATCGTCTAAGAAGACACTGGTCAAGGTGATGACCGACGGCATCCTGCTCAACGCGATGCAGAACGATCGAAACCTCACGCAGTACGACACCATCATCATTGACGAAGCTCACGAGCGCAGCCTAAACATTGACTTCCTGCTTGGTTACCTAAAGCAGCTGCTCCCAAAGCGCAAAGACCTCAAGGTGATCATCACCTCGGCAACTATTGACCCACAATCCTTTAGCCGGCACTTTGATGATGCCCCAATCATCGAGGTCAGCGGCCGCACCTTCCCGATAGAGGTTCGCTACCGCCCGGTGGTTTCTGAAAAGCAGGGGGAGTCTGACCCAGATGCCGAGACCACAGCTGACGATTACATCGATGGCGTTGTCTCAGCGATCAAGGAGCTTGAGCGCGAAGAGGCCGGCGATGTCTTGGTCTTTTTATCTGGAGAGTCAGAAATCCGCGATGCCCAGGACGCGATTGTTGGAGCTGCGACCGCAGGTCAGCTAACAAAGCGCATAGAGGTGCTGCCGCTTTATGGACGTCTCAGCTCCGCCGAGCAGCACAGGGTCTTTGAGCCTTCAAAATCCGCTGGTATTCAGCAGCGAGTGATCCTTGCAACAAACGTGGCAGAGACCTCGTTGACGATTCCAAACATCAAGTATGTGATCGATGCCGGAACCGCCCGCATCTCGCGCTACAGCACAAGGCTCAAGGTCCAACGCTTACCGATTGAGGCGATTAGCCAAGCCAGTGCGAACCAGCGAGCCGGTAGAGCGGGTAGAACATCCCCTGGAACCGTAATCAGGCTTTACTCCCAGGAGGACTTCAATTCCAGACCGGAATTCACCGACCCAGAAATCCTGCGCACCAACTTGGCATCGGTGATTTTGCAAGCTGCCAACCTTGGACTTGGCGAACTTGGTAAGTTCCCGTTCCTGCAGGCTCCAGACAATAAGGGTGTCAAGGACGGCAACAATCTGTTGATTGAACTGGGGGCGTTCGCTCAGGATGAGCAAGGGCAGCTTGTTCTCACCGGGTTGGGCAAGCAGTTGGCTCGACTGCCAATCGAACCCAGATTCGCCCGAATGCTCTTGGAGTCAGCCAAGAACAACGTCACTCGCGAGGTGATGGTGATTGTTGCGGGACTTACCATTCAGGACCCAAGAGAGCGTCCTATCGAAAAGCGTGAGAAGGCAGATTTGTTGCACGCTCGTTTCACAGACCCAACCTCAGACTTCCTAACCCTTGTCAATCTCTGGAACCATCTTGAACAGCAACAGGGCAAGCTCTCCTCGAGCGCCTTTAGAAAACTTTGCAAAGCAGAACACCTCAACTTCCTGCGCATTCGTGAGTGGCAGGACCTTGTCAAGCAGCTCAAGCTGGTCTCTAAGCCGCTGGGCTTGGATTATGGACCAGCACGAGTGAACCCCGAGGCAATCCACAAGTCGGTGCTGGCAGGCCTATTGAGCCAGCTGGGGCTGTTGCAGGACCAAAAACAAAAGTTTGTAAATGGCAAGCCGGTAAAGCAAAAGACATCACGAGAATACTTAGGCTCCAACGGCCGAAAGTTTGTCGTTTTCCCGGGGTCGGCGCTCGCCAAAAAGCCCCCCGAAGCTTTGATGTCAGCGGAACTTGTTGAGACCAGCAGGCTCTTTGCTCGCATGAATGCGCAGGTCAACCCAGCTTGGGCTGCAGAGATTGCAGGGGAGTTATGCAAGCGTCAGATTTCTGTTCCGCACTGGGAAAAGAAAATGGGCGCTGCAATTGCCCTTGAGAAGGTAACTCTCTTTGGCTTGGTGATCATCTCGGGTCAAAAGGTGCAGTACTCCCGAATCGATCCAATGCACGCCAGAGAGCTGTTTATTCGCCATGCGCTAGTTGATGGTGAATGGGATTCCAAGCAAAGTTTTGAGCGAGAAAATCGCAAACTTTTGGAAGAGCTTGAGGCCGAGGCTGAGCGCGCCAGAAAACCAGAACTCATTCCAGATGAGCAAGATCAGTACCGCTTTTTCAATAACCGAGTTCCGCTGGATGTGTTCTCGACCCGCTCGTTTGAGGGCTGGTGGCGCAAGGTAAGGGAAGAAAAGCCAAGCCTTTTGACCATGACCCGCGAAAACCTCAAAGAAGTTGCGCTGGTAGCTCCCGATGAGAATGAATTCCCCTCAAGCTGGATTACCCACGGGCATCAGTTCGACCTGCAGTATCGGTTTGCCCCAGGCGATTTAGAAGACGGCGTGACAATCAGCATTCCGGTTGAAGTTTTGCCAAGCCTTGAGTCCGCAGAGTTTGACTGGCTAGTTCCTGGTCTTCGGTTGGAACTAGTCACCGAGATGATTCGAGCGCTACCAAAAGCCATTAGAAAATCTGTGGTGCCGGCGGCAGATTGGGCTAAGAAGATCGTGGTTGAGCTTCACCCGGCAGGCGGTCTAACTGAAAACTTGGCTCGGACCATTCAATCTATGGCGGGCGTGAAGGTATCGGCATCGGACTTTGATTTGAGCAAGCTATCTGACGGCCTGAAGATGACCTACCGAGTTGTGGATCAAAAGGGTAAGGCTGTTGCAACTTCGACAGACCTGCTTGATCTTCAAAGCAAGTTCAAATCCGAAGGGCAGCGGGCGGTTGCACAGGTTGCCACTCGCCTGCACAAAGACCTCGAGCGCCAGGGGCTAAAGACCTGGGACTTCGATCAGCTCACCGAATTGGTTGAAACAGTAAGTGGCAATAGCAGCATCAAGGCTTACCCAGCCCTTGTGCTAAATGGCAAGTCGGTGGACATAGAGGTGCTGGCAACCGAGGCTGATCGACTTGCTAGGCACCCCAGGGCAGTTGCTGAACTAGTCAGAATGGCAATCCCAACCCCAGCCAAATACATCGAGGCTCATCTCAAGCAGCAGGAGAAACTTGCCCTGGCTCCCATGCCTTACCAAGGCATTGGTGCATTTGTCGACGATGTGATCGCAGCCCTTGCCATCGAGGAGATCCAGAAAGTCAGAGCTGACGGACTCATCTTTTCTCGCAAAGAGTTTGAGATAATCCGCGACAGCGTCCAGGCAAAGGTCTTGGAGTTTTGCTTTGAGGTGGTTGCGCTCTCCAGCGAGATTTCTGATGCTGCTCGAGAAGCGACAAAAGCTATTTCAGCTGCCAGCGCGACGGACTTTCTAAACGAACTCAGCGACGAGAAGGCTCACATCTCGCAGCTGCTATCAAAGAACTTCATTTCAGCTACGCCGTCAGAGCGACTCAAGCGTTTGCCGGTTTACCTTAGGGCCATCACCATTCGGGTCACCAAGATGCAGGAGAACCCGCTCAAGGATCGCGCTGCGCAAGTTGAGCTGTCGCAAGCAATGCAGGTGTTTGCCAACGCCGGGGGAGAATTGCCACTGCCTATTTCCGCCGCGGGGAATTTGGTGCGGGCAAGATGGTTGCTGGAGGAATTGCGGGTGAGTTTGTTTGCCCAAACCTTGGGAACCAAAGATCCAGTTTCGCTGCAGCGAATCAAGAAGGCGCTTGAGAGTTAGCTCAGCGAAATTAGATCCGCGTAACCCTGGTTCCAGTGGTCTTCTACGCCATCCGGCAGAATCAAAACTCGCTCTGGGTTGAGCGCTTCAACTGCACCCACATCGTGGCTCACCAAAACAACTGCTCCCGTGAAAGACGCAAGCGCGCGCAAAATCTCTTCGCGGCTGGCTGGGTCCAAGTTGTTGGTTGGCTCATCCAGTAGTAAAACGTTTGCGCTGGATACCACCAAGGCTGCCAATGCCAGCCTGGTCTTCTCGCCACCGGATAGCACACCGGCTGGTTTGGAAACATCGTCGCCCGAGAACAGGAACGAACCCAAGACCTTGCGGCAGTCGGCATCATTTAGCTGCGGTGCTGAGGACTGCATGTTTTGCAGCACGGTTTTGGTGACATCCAGGGTCTCGTGCTCCTGAGCGAAGTAGCCAATCTTGAGACCATGGCCCGGTTCAATTTCTCCGGTGTCAGGCTTGTCCACTCCCGCGAGCATGCGCAACAGTGTGGTCTTACCGGCACCGTTTAGTCCAATCACCACTACCTTGCTGCCGCGGTCAATCGCTAGATCCACCGCGGTAAAGATCTCGAGCGAGCCATAGCTTTTGGAGAGATTTGACGCCATAAGTGGCGTCTTGCCACAAGGAGCTGGTTCTGGGAACTTGATCTTGGCAACCCGGTCTTGCTCGCGAACCGCGTCCAAACCGCTTAGGAGCTTCTCGGCTCGGCGTTGCATCTGGTGAGCAGCGGCAGCCTTGGTCGCCTTGGCACCAAACTTGGCAGCCTGAAGAGTCAAAACGGCAGCCTTCTTTTCGGCTCCCGAGCGCTCACGCTTGCGACGTTCTTCGTCTGCCTCGCGCTGCTTTAGGTAGTTCTTCCAACCCATGTTGTAGATGTCAATTACCTGACGATTGGCATCTAGGTAGAAGACTCGGTTCACAGTCTCTTCCACCAGGTCAACATCGTGACTGATCACAATCAAGCCACCGGCGTAGTTCTTCAGGAAGTTTCTAAGCCAAACCACACGGTCGGCATCTAAGTGGTTGGTTGGCTCATCAAGCAGCATGGTTTCCGCGTTCGAGAACAGAATGCGGGCAAGCTCGATTCTTCTGCGCTGACCACCTGACAGGGTTCCAAGTTCTTGGCTTAGAGTCTGTTCGCTGATGCCAAGATTCGATGCGATCGAGGAGGCTTCCGCCTCAGCGGCATAGCCACCGGCAGAGTTGAATTCCTCTTCGGCGCGGGCATACTTCTTCATGGCAGCATCGTGAATCTTTGGGTCCGTGCTTGCCATGTCTAGTGTGGCCTTGAGCATGCGAGCAGAAATGTCACCGAGACCGCGGGCATTTAGGATTCGGGTCCTAACCAGTTCTTTTGGATCACCAGTGCGAGGGTCCTGCGGCAGGTAGCCAATTTGTCCGTGCACCGAAACAGTTCCGAGGGTTGGCTGACCATCTCCGGAGAGGATCTTTGTGAGGGTGGTTTTACCGGCACCGTTGCGACCTACAAGGCCGACCTTGTCACCTCTTTGGATGCGGAAATTCACACCGGACATCAAAGTCCTGGCACCAATTTGAATTTCGAGGTCTTGAACCGCTATCAATCTAAATCTTTCCTAAGCGGCATGAATCAACAGACCGAGCAACCCAAAGTCTAATCCACCAACAGGGCCTCAGGAAGAGGGCCATCTTGACAAAGTAGTTAGGTAAACCTAACCTATTCACAGAAGTTCGTTTTTGAACTCATTTTTGATAGGAACATTTTGCGCTTCAACAAGCTGTTTGCTCTCTCCCTAACCGCCCTGATTGCACTAACCGGCTGCACATCTGAACCAGTGGGTTCCGATCAGGATTCGATCGTGGTTTATGCCGGTCGAGACGAAGAGCTCGTGCAGCCGCTCGTTGAGATGTTTGAGCAAGAAACCGGTATTCAGGTTGAGGTTCGCTACGCCAGCAGTGCTGAACTTGCGGCACAGCTATTAGAAGAGGGAGCTAACTCCCCAGCAGATGTCTTTTTTGCTCAGGATGCCGGAGCTCTAGGAGCAGTTTCAAAAGCTGGCCTTTTGACCAAGTTGCCTATAGACATTTATGACCTAGTTCCAACTGCCTACTCGGCAGCTGATGGCATGTGGGTCGGGGTCTCAGGTCGTGTTCGAGTTATGAGCTACAACCCAAACGCTGTCACTGCACTACCAAAGTCTGTCTTTGATCTTGCAGATCCAATCTGGAAGGGCAGGGTGGCTATTGCCCCCAGCAATGCGTCATTCCAGGCCTTTGTAACAGCGATGCGAGTTGTTGAAGGCGATGATAAGACTTTGCAGTGGCTAACCTCCATGAAACAGAATGCCGTCATCTTTGAAAAGAATGGCGCAATCTTGGAGGCTGTCGAGGCAGGTCAGGCAGATGTTGGCCTAATCAACCATTACTACTGGTATGCCCTTGCCAAAGAGCAGGGTGTTGAGAACATGAAGTCGAAGATTGCCCAGTTTGAATCCAACGACGTAGGCAATCTAATCAACGCGGCGGGCGTTGGAATCGTCAACGACTCCAATGCGGCAAGAAAGTTCGTTGAGTATTTGCTTTCAAAGACTGGCCAAACTTACTTTGCCGAAAGCACAAGGGAGTACCCGCTGATTGCAGGCGTGATGCCGGCAGACGACTTGACTCCACTTACTGACATTCCAGCTCCGAAGGTTGACCTCAGTGACCTCGACTCTTTAGAGCGCACCCTAGAGCTGATTCGTCAAGCCGGGCTGATCTAGGCAACTTATGCAAAAGCCCCCATTCGCAATATCCGCGTTGGGGATTATCGCTGCCTTGTCGGCTCTTTTGCCACTTGGTTACCTACTGGTTCGACTGGTCGCAGGGTTCGAAAAGGCTCTCGTAGAACTTCTGCGAGTAAGAACCCTGGAGCTTTTGGCAAACACCTTGCTGCTCACTGTTTCGGTGACAATCACAGCGATGCTTCTGGGCTTCATGCAAGCCTGGCTCACCACCCGCACGAATCTGTTTGGAACAGCATTTTTTGCAGTGCTCGGAACCTTGCCGCTGGCTATCCCAAGCTATGTGTTGGCATTGGCATACACATCGGTCTTTCCATCGTTCAATGGATTTTTCGCTTCTTGGATAACGCTGTCGCTGGCTAGCGCACCGTATGTCTTTCTAGCTGTCTCAGCATCTTTGATTCGCTCAAACGTGAACCAGGAAGAAGTGGCACGATCCCTTGGTCTCAATAGCTTTCAGGTCTTGCTCAGGGTGACTTGGCCTCAGGTTCGTTCTGCTGCGATGGCGTCAGGATTGTTGGTTGCGCTTTACACGCTCAGTGAATTTGGAGCGGTGTCGATTCTTCGTTTTGATACTTTCACCAGGGCTATCTATAACGCCTATCGTGGATCCTTTGACCGAACTGCTGCGGCTGCTCTGGCAGTGGTTCTTGTGCTGCTAACTCTGGTCGTGCTGTATTTCGAGAAGCGGTATCGAACCGGCTACACCCAGGTCGAAAAGCAGTCCAGGCAGCTAAAGATTCAACTTGGTCGTTGGAAGTTCTTGGCTGGGGCAGTGCTTTTGATTGTGGCAATCGGATCCAGCCTGGTGCCGATTGCGGCATTGATTTCTTGGTCATTCTCCGGCGAGGAATGGGATGTGTCAGAGATTCTTAGCGCTCTGTCGGCGTCTTTGGGTATGGCCGTAAGTGCGGGGCTAGTGATCGGAATCTTTGCCACCGCAATAGCGATTTGGAACGTGAGATTCCCTAGCCGGTTTGCATCAGGTGTTGAGCTCACGGTGTGGTCTTCCCATGCGCTACCTGCTTTGGTCATCGCGCTATCGCTGGTCTTTTTTGGAGCGAACCTGACACCGGGTATTTATCAAACAGTTTGGCTATTGATCTTTGCCTACCTGATTCTGTTTTTGCCAAACGCGCTCTCTGTCATCACCACTCCAATCGCTCAGGTTTCAAAAGCCCAGGAGCAGGTCGCACGCTCACTCGGTCTTGGCAAGCTCGGGGCAATCTTCCGCCTGGTATTACCGATGTCTCAAGCTGGAATTTGGGCTGGAATCGCATTGGCTTCGCTTGCGGTTTTGAAGGAACTGCCGGCAACCCTGCTGCTTAGGCCAAACGGAGTTGACACCCTGGCAACAGAGCTTTGGGCCGCCACCGAAACGTTGTCATACTCTCAGGCTGCGCCCTATGCGCTGCTGTTGATTATCATTGCGGGGGTGCCAGCTCTGGTGCTGAACAGCCAGGCCCGCAAACTGATCTCGGAGGTGAATGTCAAATGACTCAGCTTCAGATCAAAAACCTCTCGGTTCAATTTGGCGGGCAACAGATTCTCCATGATGTAAATCTTGCAGTTGTGCAAAAAGAATTGATTGCGGTTCTGGGTTCTAGCGGTGCTGGAAAGTCAACCTTGCTTCGCCTGATTGCAGGCTTTGAAGCCCCTAGCACCGGCGAGATTTGGCTCAGCGGTGAGAAGGTCTCAAGCGTCGATACCCTGACCGCCCCAGGACGTCGAGGCATCGGCATCGTGCCGCAGGATGCGGCACTCTTTCCTCACCTAACGGTTGCAGGCAACATCGAGTTTGGGCTCAAGGGTCTGGGCAAGGCTGAAAAGCAGGCCAGGGTCTTGGAGCTTTTGAAGCTAGTGCGCATGGAAGAGTTTGCGGATCGGAAACCAGATCAACTCTCCGGAGGTCAGGCCCAACGCGTTGCTCTCGCAAGAGCGCTTGCCAATAAGCCGGCACTTGTTTTGCTAGATGAGCCTTTCAGTGCGCTCGATGCCGAATTGCGTGAGGTGTTGCGCCTTGAGGTAAAGGCAGCCCTAAAGGCTGAAGGAGCGACAGCAATCTTGGTGACCCATGATCAGGAAGAAGCGCTTTCTTTGGCTGACCGGGTTGCGATTATGAGATCTGGGACGATCATCCAGGTTGGAACTCCAACCGAGATTTACAACGAACCAGCCGATCTCGGGATTGCAACCTTCTTGGGAGACTCAGTCTTGATTGATGGTGAGGTGGTGGATGGCAAAGTTCTCACCAGCCTGGGCAAGCTCACCGCGTTGAACCACATCGAAGACGGCCAAAAGGGTGTGGTTGCGGTTCGAAGCGAGAACTTCTATCTGCAGCCAAATCCCAATGGCGATTCAGAAGTGATTGGTCGAGTTTTCTTTGGTCACGATGCTGTTGTCGAGGTGCAGACCCCAAGTCAAAAGATTCGCGCCAGATCAAACGGGCCATTTGCGCCAGAGGTTGGCATGCGCGTGACGGTTTGGGTCCGCGGCGCTGTGAACTTCTATCCAAATTCCGCGAGGAAGAATACTCCTCTTTGACTTGCCTGTGACCTAGAGGGCTAGCTACCTAGGAGACTTTGCTCTGGCGAACAGTCAGGTTCGCTCCAGATGTTTTAATGACCTGGGAGTAGAACTTGGCTGATTCTTTCGGAATTCGCTCCTGGGTCTCAAAGTCAACGTAGACGATTCCGAAGCGCTTGTCGTAACCCTCTGCCCATTCGAAGTTGTCCATCAGCGACCACTGGAAATAGCCACCCACATTGGCCCCACGACTAATGGCGTCTTGGACGTTGTAGAGGTGATCGTTTAGGTACTCGATGCGCTGTTGGTCATCAATCAGTCCACCTGCATCCGGTCCAGTTTGGTAGGCGCAGCCATTCTCGGTGATGAACATCTGTGGGACCTTGTCGCCATACTCGCGCGTCCAGCGAACCATGAGGTCGCCAATGCCATATGGCGTCACCGGCCAGCCCATGTCGGTCAGTGGCCCCTGCGACTGGGCTTCAACGGCGTAAGGAAGCAGCTGGTCAATGACTCTTGCGCGTGAGAAGTGGTTCTTTGAAACTCGGTGGCCAATGCGCGCGTTGAAGTAGTAGTTGATTCCGAGCCAGTCGTTTTCAACCACCTCAAGATCTCCCGGCTGAACAACTTTCTTTAGGTGATCGCCATAGAGTTCCCAAACAAGGGCCGGGTACTCACCGCGGAAGATGCCATCCATCCAGAACAGGTTCTGTTGGGCGTCCATTGCCTGAGCGGCACGCATTTGCTCAGGGTCAAAAATGTCATCAACGTCAGGCATGGCCTGGTTGAGAACTGGTCCAACCAACGCGGTTGGAACTACCCGCTTGATTGCCTTTAGCGCTGCATTGTGGGCCATCACGGTGTGGTGAGATGCGGCAAC
>CAMAQN010000017.1 GCA_945860535.1 Auritidibacter sp. Marseille-P8566 | reverse complement strand
ATGAACGCAAACAGAGCAAAGCAGGTCATAGTACTTCTTACCGCCCTAACCCTTGGGTTTGTTGGCGCACCAGCCCAGGCTGCTGAACCAACCGTTACCGAAGCATCTGGAAACGGCGCACCTGGAAACTCCTCCACTAGCAGTAGCACAGTCGCACCTCGCGACGCCGCAGCTATTGCCGCCTTTAGGGCTTCGATGGTGGACTTCAAGGCCGCAATGGTTACCTACCGCTCATCAATGGAAAACTTCAAGGTGCAGATTGAGGCTTACAAGCTTGCAATGGAAGAGATCAAGCCTGCACTTGTGGCCTACAACACCGCCAGGCGCACCATCGGACAGACCTTTGCAGCTTCGATGACCGTATCTGCCACCGCCTACAAGGCTGTGCAGAACAACCCAAGTGCCAGCGCTGAGGCCAAGCTTGCGGCGAAAACCACATTTGAGGCAGCCAAGACTGCAGCTGTTACTGCCCGCCAGGCAGCGATTACTGCCCTTGGTACCGCCCCTGTAAAGCCAGCGAAGCCGGAGAAACCAACCAAGCCAGTCAGGCCGGTTCGCCCATAACCCTTCCTCCTTTGGGTTAGAAAAGATCCCCCGTGTGATGCGGGGGATCTTTTTTTGCCACTTTTAACTTGCACTCGACCTTGGCAATGTGGCAGACTTGCGGGGTTCATGAGTATTCATGCCTTTTTGGTGTGAACCACTGTTGGCAATGTGCACAGGAAACTGGGCCGGCCGCAGCTAATGACCAATAACTTATCTGAGATCGTTTCTCTGGTAATCGCGAGTTGATTTCTTGCGACACGCCCGAGTCAAGGTATCGGAACGGGCCCTAGAAATAGGGCGTTGACAGAAGAACAGTGCATCAGCATCACGGCAGTCAATAAAATTCGCAATTCTGCGAATTGAGTTGGCTCCAAAAACTGTGTGGCTCGAAAGAGGCACCTGACCAAATGGAAGGCAGTCATTATGGCGGCTAACAAGATTCGCATTCGACTGAAGTCGTATGATCACGAGATCATCGACTCTTCGGCGAGCAAAATCGTCGACACAGTCACCCGCGCCGGTGCCAAGGTAGTAGGTCCAGTACCACTACCGACCGAGAAGAACATCGTGACGGTCATTCGTTCGCCGCACAAGTACAAGGACAGCCGTGAGCACTTTGAGATGCGTACCCACAAGCGTCTCATTGACATCATCGACCCGACTCCAAAGGCCGTTGATTCGCTGATGCGCCTGGACCTACCAGCAGATGTCAACATCGAGATCAAGCTTTAAGGATTTAGAAATGACTACAGAGACTAGGACCGTAAAGGGTCTGCTGGGCACCAAGCTTGGCATGACTCAAGCATGGGATGCGAACAACAAGCTTGTTCCTATCACCGTTGTTGAGGCTGGCGAAAACGTCATCACTCAAATCAAGAATTTAGACGCCGACGGCTACGAAGCAATCCAGATTGCTTACGGCGCGATCGACCCACGTAAGACCGACAAGCCAACCGCAGGGCACTTCGCCAAGGCTGGGTCAACCCCACGTCGCTTCCTTGCAGAAATCCGCACCGCAGACACCACCGACTATGCAGTTGGTCAGGCTATCGGCGTGGACATCTTCGAGGTAGGCACCAAGGTTGACGTTGTTGGAACTTCAAAGGGTAAGGGCTTTGCTGGTGTTATGAAGCGCCACGGCTTCTCCGGTATTCACTCTTCCCACGGTGCTCACAAGAACCACCGTAAGCCAGGTTCCATCGGTGCCGGTACTACCCCTGCAAAGGTCATCAAGGGCAAGAAGATGCCTGGCCGCATGGGTCACGACCGCGTAACCACCCTGAACCTCACCCTGCACGGTGTTGACCTTGAGCGCGGCTTGCTGCTTATCAAGGGTGCCGTGCCTGGTCCTAAGGGCCAGTTGGTGTTCGTTCGTAACGCCGTGAAGGAGAGCAACTAATGTCTACCGTTGACGTAATTGACGTTAAGGGCAAGAAGTCTGGCTCTGTCGACCTGCCTGAGGCACTGTTCGATGTTCAGACCAATGTTCCGCTAATCCACCAGGTGGTAGTTGCTCAGTTGGCAGCTGCTCGCCAGGGAACTCAGTCTGCGCTTCGCCGCGGCGAGGTTTCTGGTTCGGGTAAGAAGCCTTTCAAGCAGAAGGGTACCGGCCGCGCTCGTCAGGGTTCGGTTCGTATGCCTCAGCACCGCGGTGGTGGCGTGATCCACGCTCCAAAGCCTCGTGACTACTCGCAGCGCACCCCAAAGAAGATGATTGTTGCCGCACTTCGCGGAGCACTATCTGACCGCGCTCGTAACTCGCGCATCCACGTTATTGACCAGTTTGCTCTTGGAGAGCAGCCATCGACCAGAGCAGCTGCAAGCTTCCTGGCTCAGGTTGCAACCAGCAAGAACATCTTGGTTGTGCTAGACCGCTCCGACGAGCTGTCTTACAAGTCGCTGCGTAACCTGCAGACCGTTCACGTGCTAGCTGTTGACCAGCTAAACGCTTACGACGTGCTGCACTCAGACGACATCATTTTCACCGCCAGCGCCCTAACTCAGTTTGTTGCGGCTGCTGCAGGAACCGAGGAGGTCAGCGAATGAGCACCCTAAACAAGGACCCACGCGACGTCATCATCAAGCCAATCATCTCTGAGAAGAGCTATTCGCTTATTGACCAGGGCAAGTACACCTTCGAGGTGGACCCTCGCTCGAACAAGACCGAGATCAAGCAGGCTGTTGAGCACATTTTCAATGTGAAGGTTGACACCATCAACACTCTGAACCGCCAGGGCAAGACCCGCAAAACCCGCTTCGGACTAGGTAAGCGCAAGGACACCAAGCGTGCCATTGTGACCCTGAAGTCGGGCTCCATCGACATCTTTACCTACATCGGCTAAGGGAGAGACAAATGGCAATCCGTAAATACAAGCCAACGACTCCAGGTCGTCGTGGATCATCTGTTGCAGACTTTGCAGAGATCACCCGCTCGACTCCTGAGAAGTCACTGCTAAGGCCGCTACCTAAGACCGGTGGACGTAACGCAGCTGGCCGCATCACCACTCGTCACATCGGTGGTGGCCACAAGCGTCAGTACCGCGTGATCGACTTCCGTCGTCACGACAAGGATGGTGTACCTGCAAAGGTTGCACACATCGAGTACGACCCAAACCGTACCGCTCGTATCGCACTGATTCACTACATCGATGGCACCAAGCGCTACATCATCGCCCCTAACAAGCTAAAGCAGGGCGACGCTATCGAGCAGGGACCAAACGCAGACATCAAGCCAGGTAACAACCTGCCGCTTCGCAACATCCCAGTGGGTACCGTTATCCACGCGATTGAGCTCAAGCCAGGCGGCGGTGCCAAGATGGCTCGTTCTGCTGGTGCATCGGTTCGTCTAGTTGCTAAGGACGGCCCTAACGCTCAGCTTCGTCTACCTTCCGGTGAAATCCGCAACGTAGACGCAAACTGCCGCGCAACCATCGGTGAGGTTGGAAACGCAGAGCAGTCCAACATCAACTGGGGTAAGGCTGGCCGCATGCGCTGGAAGGGCGTTCGCCCAACCGTTCGTGGTGTTGTTATGAACCCGGTTGACCACCCACACGGTGGTGGTGAGGGTAAGACCTCCGGTGGTCGTCACCCAGTTACCCCTTGGGGTCAGAAGGAAGGCCGCACTCGTAAGCCAAACCTTCCATCTGACAAGCAAATCGTTCGTCGTCGTTACGTCGGCAAGAAGTAGGAGATCTCTATATGCCACGCAGTTTGAAGAAGGGCCCCTTCGTCGACGAGCACCTAATGAAGAAGGTGCGCGTACAGAACGAGGCCAGTACCAAGAACGTGATCAAGACCTGGTCTCGCCGCTCGATGATTGTTCCAGCCATGCTGGGCCACACCATCGCGGTGCACGACGGTCGCAAGCACATTCCAGTTTTCGTCACCGAGACCATGGTTGGTCACAAGCTTGGCGAATTCGCTCCTACCCGCACCTTCCGTGGACACGTGAAGGACGACAAGAAGGGTCGCCGCGGCTAAGCCGGGGCGCCTAGAGAGTAAAGGAGAAAACGATGGAAGCAATCGCCAAAGTGCGTAACATCCGCGTGACCCCAATGAAGGCTCGCCGTGTCGTCAACTTGATCCGCGGCAAGCAGGCCACTGAGGCCCTGGGTATCTTGAAGTTTGCCCCACAGGCAGCATCCGAGCCGATTTACAAGCTCGTTGCCGCAGCGGTGGCTAACGCAAAGGTAAAGGGCGAGAAGGCCGGCACCATTGTGGACGAGGACGACCTAGTCGTTTCGGCAGCTTTCGTGGACGATGGCGTGACGCTAAAGCGTTTCCGCCCACGTGCACAGGGACGTGCATTCAAGATCAACAAGCGAACCAGCCACATCACCGTGGTTGTTGCAACTCCTGACGAGCTGCAGAAGAAGGCAGGTAAGTAATGGGCCAGAAGGTCAATCCCTACGGCTTCCGCCTAGGAATCACCACCGAGCACCGCTCTCGTTGGTTCACTGACTCCACCAAGAAGGGTCAGCGCTACGCAGACTACGTGATCGAGGACACCAAGATCCGTGCCTTCTTGCAGGAGAAGCTGGACCGCGCAGGTATCTCTCGCATTGAGCTTGAGCGCACCCGTGACCGTGTTCGCGTTGACATCTTTGCCGCTCGCCCAGGTCTAGTTATCGGTCGCCGTGGCGCCGAGGCTGAGACTTTGCGCAGCGACCTAGAGAAACTAACCGGCAAGCAGGTGTTGCTTAACATCCTCGAGGTCAAGAACCCAGAGGCTGACTCGCAGCTTGTTGCGCAGGGTATTGCAGAGCAGCTTGCTGCTCGTGTGGCTTTCCGCCGCGCAATGCGTAAGGGCATCCAGGGTGCACTTAGAAGCGGTGCAAAGGGTATTCGTATCCAGTGCTCCGGCCGTCTAGGTGGCGCTGAAATGTCGCGCAGCGAGTTCTACCGTGAGGGCCGTGTGCCACTGCACACCCTTCGCTCGAACATCGACTACGGCTTCTACGAGGCCAAGACCACCTTTGGTCGCATCGGTGTAAAGGTTTGGATCTACAAGGGTGACCTAACCGCTAGGGAGCTTGCAGCAGTGCAGGCAACCCAGCGCGGACCTCGCCCAGCGGGTGCTGGCCGTCGCGGCCCACGCCCTGACGCTGCACCAGTAGCAGCAGGAAGTGAAGGCTAATAATGCTGATTCCTCGCAAAGTAAAGCACCGCAAGCAGCACAGCCCGAAGCGCTCCGGTCACGCGACCGGTGGCACCAAGGTGTCGTTCGGTGAGTACGGTATCCAGGCTCTAACTCCTGCTTACCTGACCAACCGACAGATCGAAGCTGCTCGTATTGCTATGACTCGTCACATCAAGCGTGGTGGAAAGGTTTGGATCAACGTATTCCCAGACCGTTCTCTAACCAAGAAGCCAGCGGAAACCCGCATGGGTTCCGGTAAGGGTTCACCGGAGTGGTGGGTAGTAAACGTAAAGCCAGGCCGCGTGCTCTTTGAGCTAGCCGGCGTATCCGAGGAAATTGCTCGTGAAGCAATGACCCGTGCGATCCACAAGCTTCCGCTGAAGGCTCGCATCATCAAGCGTGAAGAAGGTGACGCATAATGATCGGTTCAAAGAACCTCACCCCTGAGGACCTAGACAAGATCGAAGACTCCCTGCTAGTTGAGGAACTGCGAAAGGCGAAGGAAGAACTTTTCAACCTACGCTTCCAGTCCGCAACCGGACAGTTGGACGCACATGGTCGTCTAAAGGCCGTCAAGCGTGACATCGCACGTATTTACACCGTGCTACGTGAGCGTGAGCTAGGCATTCGTGCCGTGCCAGTCGCTGCCGCAGCACCTAAGACCACTAAGAGGGCAGCTGCTGAAAAGCCAGCTGCTGAGAAGCCAGCTGAGGAGGCATAAAGATGGCCGACGAGAAGAAGGCAGCAGCTAAGGCTGCACCAAAGGCCGCCGTCAAGGCAGCTCCAAAGGCAGCCGCACCTAAGGCTTCAAAGCCAAAGGTTGCAAAGGCTCCTAAGGAGATCAAGGTAGTCGAGCGCGGTGACCGCAAGTCACGTCGTGGCTATGTTGTCTCCGACAAGATGGACAAGACCATCGTGGTATTGGTTGAAGACCGCAAGAAGCACCCGCTGTACGGAAAAGTTATGCGCGTGTCGACCAAGGTCAAGGCTCACGACGAGAACAACACCGCAGGTATTGGCGACCTCGTGCTAATCAGCGAGACCCGTCCACTATCTGCCACCAAGAACTGGCGCCTAGTCGAGATCCTCGAGAAGGCCAAGTAACAAACCCCTAGGGCTAACGGTCGGAATCGTTATCCATAAAACAAGGAGAAAAAAGTGCTTCAGCAAGAATCCAGACTCAAGGTTGCCGATAACACCGGCGCCAAAGAGTTGCTGACCATTCGCGTATTGGGTGGATCACTCCGCCGCTACGCAGGTCTTGGTGACATCATCGTTGCCACTGTTAAAGACGCAATCCCAGGCGGAAACGTCAAGAAGGGTGATGTCGTAAAGGCAGTTGTCGTTCGTACCAAGAAGGAGACCCGTCGTGCAGACGGTTCCTACATCAAGTTCGACGAGAACGCAGCCGTAATCATCAAGAACGATGGCGAGCCACGCGGAACCCGTATTTTCGGACCAATTGGTCGTGAACTTCGCGAGAAGAAGTTCATGAAGATCATCTCGTTGGCACCGGAGGTTATTTAATCATGGCGAACATTAAAAAAGGCGACCTAGTTCAGGTCATCACCGGCAAGAAGCAGGACCGCGGCGGCGACCGTGGCAAGCAGGGTCAGGTGCTTTCGGTACTAGTTGAGCAGAACCGCGTAATCGTTGCGGGCGTCAACGTAGTCACCAAGCACACCAAGCCTGGTCAGACCGACAAGGGCTCCAACACTGGCGGCATCATTACTCAGGAAGCCCCAATTCACGTTTCTAACGTTGCTCTAGTTGACCCAAGCACCAAGAAGCCAACCAAGGTTGGCTACAAGCTTGTAACTGCCAAGGATGGCAAGGTCACCAAGACTCGTGTTGCTCGCAAGACCGGGAAGGAAATCTAATGGCTACCGCAACCAAGAAGGCTGCTGCCGCAGGTAAGGCTCTTCCTCGCCTAAAGGCTCAGTACCGCAAGGAAATCATTCCTACGCTAACCGCAGAGTTCAGCTTCCAGAACCCAATGCAGGTTCCAGGCCTCACCAAGATTGTTGTAAACATGGGTGTTGGCGCTGCTGCTAAGGACGGCAAGCTAATCGAAGGTGCTATCCGTGACCTGACCGCAATTACCGGTCAGAAGCCACAGGTAAACATCGCGAAGAAGTCGATCGCTCAGTTCAAGTTGCGCGAGGGCCAGCCAATTGGTGCTCACGTTACTTTGCGTGGCGACAGAATGTGGGAGTTCCTAGATCGCCTACTATCCCTATCGCTTCCTCGTATCCGCGACTTCCGCGGTCTATCGGACAAGCAGTTCGATGGCCGTGGCAACTACACCTTTGGTCTATCCGAGCAGTCAATGTTCCATGAAATTGACCAGGACAAGATCGACAACGTTCGTGGTATGGACATCACTGTCGTTACCACCGCACAGACCGACGATGAGGGCCGCGCACTGCTAAAGGCGCTCGGCTTCCCATTCAAGGCATAATCCACCGCAATTGAGAAAGGTCCCCGAGCTTGTAAAGCGCTGGGAAACCACCTTGAGAAAGAAGACACATAAATGACAATGACAGACCCGGTAGCAGATTTTCTGACCCGGCTGCGCAACGCGAACAACGCACACCACGATTCGCTGAGCCTCCCATATTCAAAGCTAAAGGGAAACATCGCCCAGATCCTGAAGTCCGAGGGTTACATCGCGGACTACAAGGTTGAGGACGCCAAGGTCGGTAAGACCATGACTGTTGACCTAAAGTTCGGCCCAAACCGCGAGTCCAGCATCACCGGAATCAAGCGTGTTTCTAAGCCTGGTCTTCGCGTTTACGCAAAGTCCACCGAGCTACCAAGAGTCCTCGGCGGCTTGGGTATTGCAATCCTGTCCACTTCATCCGGTCTACTAACTGACCGTCAGGCTGCAAAGAAGGGAGTAGGCGGAGAAGTCATCGCCTACGTCTGGTAATCACCTATGTCACGTATTGGAAAAATGCCTATCCCGCTTCCAGCGGGTGTAACCGTAACCATTAACGGCCAGGATGTCTTGGTTAAAGGACCTAAGGGTGAACTATCCCTGACTGTCGTAGAGCCAATCAAGGTACTACTTGAGGACAACACCGTTATCGTTTCCCGTCCAGATGATGAGGCTAAGTCCAAGTCACTGCACGGTCTAACCCGTACTTTGATCGCAAACGACGTTCACGGCGTTTCGACTGGATTCTCCAAGGCACTAGACATCGTTGGTACTGGTTACCGCGCTGCATCTAAGGGTTCGACTATCGAACTTGCTTTGGGATTCAGCCACCCGGTTGTCGTTACCCCACCGGCAGGTATCACCCTGACCGTTGAGGGAAACACCAAGATCATCGTCTCCGGTACCTCAAAGCAGGCTGTTGGAGAAGTTGCCGCAAACATTCGCAAGCTACGTAAGCCTGAGCCATACAAGGGCAAGGGTGTTCGCTACGAAGGCGAGAAGGTACGTCGCAAGGCTGGAAAGGCTGGTAAGTAAGAATGGCTATTAAGTCAAAGTCAGCTGCCCGTGACAAGCGTCACGGCCGCCTGCGCAAGAAGATTGAGGGCACTGCAGCTCGTCCTCGCCTAGTCGTAACCCGTTCGGCACGTCACGTGTTCGTCCAGGTTGTCGATGACGCCAAGGGTCACACCCTAGCTTCGGCTTCCACCATGGAGGTTGAGCTACGTAAGGCTGACGGCACCAAGACCGACAAGGCGACTGAGGTTGGCAAGCTAATTGCTGAGCGCGCTAAGAAGGCCGGTGTCACCGAGGTGGTATTCGACCGTGGCGGTAACCGCTACGCAGGTCGCGTTGCAGCAATTGCTGACGCAGCCCGCGAGTCAGGATTGACACTGTGAGCGAAGAGAAGAAGGAAATGGACGTGGCAGAAGCTACCGTGGTCGTCGAGGCCACAACCGTTGATCCAAACGAGCGCGAGCAGCGTCGCGGTTCACGTGAGCGTGGACCAAAGACTGAGCGTCGTGACCGTGAGGACACCAAGAGCCCATTCTTGGAGCGTGTTGTAAACATCAACCGTGTATCCAAGGTGGTCAAGGGTGGTCGTCGCTTCGCATTCACCGCACTAGTTGTGGTCGGCGATGGCGAGGGTCTAGTTGGTGTTGGCTACGGCAAGGCTAAGGAAGTTCCTGCAGCTATTGCCAAGGGTGTTGAGGACGCGAAGAAGAACTTCTTCCGCATCCCACGCGCTGGCTCGACCATTCCTCACCCAGTACAGGGTGAGGCAGCCGCAGGTGTCGTTCTACTTCGTCCAGCCGCTGCGGGTACCGGTGTTATCGCCGGTGGCCCAGTTCGTGCGGTTCTGGAGTGCGCCGGTGTTCACGACGTACTTTCCAAGTCATTGGGATCGTCAAACACCCTAAACATCGTTCACGCCACCGTGGCAGCACTAAAGCAGCTCGAAGAGCCGCAGTCAGTTGCTGACCGTCGTGGCAAGTCATTGGCAGAGGTAGCTCCGGCTCGCCTACTACCAGCTAAGACTGAAAAGGCAGGTGCCAAATAATGGCAAAGCGTCTGAAGGTTACCCAAGTAAAGAGTTCAAACGGTGGCAAGCAGAACCAGCGCGATTCACTTCGCACCCTGGGTCTGAAGCGCATCGGTGACATCATCGTGAAGGAAGACAACAAGTCTGTTCGCGGCCTGGTGATGACCGTTGCCCACCTCGTCAAGGTTGAGGAGATCGACTAATGGCTGAAGAAAAGAAGCCAGCCGCTAAGGCTGCTGCAAAGCCTGCAGCAAAGACCACCGCAGCTAAGCCAGCCGCAGCTAAGCCAGCCCCTAAGGCTGCAGCTGCCAAGGCTCCAGCCACTAAGTCCGCAGCTCCAAAGGCCGCAGCCCCTAAGGTTGCCGCTGCAAAGCCAGTTGCTGAGAAGGTTGCGCCCCCAAAGGCCGCTGCTAAGCCAGCTGCAAAGAAGACTGAGGAGAAGGCTGAGAAGAGCCAGATCCTGAAGCTTCACCACCTTCGCCCTGCAAAGGGTGCCAAGAAGGAGAAGACTCGTAAGGGTCTTGGTGAGGGTTCAAAGGGTAAGACCGCAGGTCGTGGTACCAAGGGAACCGGTGCTCGCACCACTACCCGTTTGGGCTTCGAAGGTGGTGGCGTTAACCTCGTTATGCGCACCCCTAAGCTTCGCGGCTTCAAGAACCCATTCCGCGTTGAGTACCAGGTGGTAAACCTAGACAAGCTGTCTGAGCTTTACCCAAAGGGTGGCGCTGTGACTGTCTCTGACCTAGTAGCTAAGGGTGCAGTCCGCAAGGGCGAGCCTGTGAAGGTACTTGGAAATGGCGACGTCTCGGTTAAGCTTGTGGTCACTGTTGACAAGGTTTCCTCGTCAGCAAAGACCAAGATTGAAGCTGCCGGCGGCAGCATCAGCGCCTAAGAAGATTCGCTAGGAGAGGTTCACCATGTTTCAGGCCATTGCACGCGCATTCCGCACACCGGATTTGCGCAACAAACTTGCATTTACCCTGGGCATGGTGGCCATCTTCCGCTTAGGTTCGTTCATCCCGGCTCCTAACGTTGACTACACCAACGTCCAGCAGTGTTTGGCTCAGAGCCAGTCCACCTCAGGTCTTTACGAATTGGTAAACCTGTTCTCCGGTGGAGCGCTGCTACAGCTTTCAATCTTTGCACTGGGCATCATGCCTTACATCACCGCATCGATCATCACCCAATTGCTTCGCGTGGTTATTCCGCGCTTTGAGACTCTGTACAAAGAGGGTCCTCAGGGTCAGGCGAAGCTGACCCAGTACACCCGTTACCTAACCATCGCGCTTGGTCTATTGCAGGCCACCACCCTGATTGCGGTTGCCCGCCAGGGAGCGCTATTCGGTGCGGACTGTACCCTTCCGATTTTGGTCAACACCGACGCTCTTTCGATCACCCTGATGGTGATGGTTATGACCGCCGGTACCGGTTTGATCATGTGGATTGGTGAGCTAATCACCGAGCGTGGTGTCGGTAACGGTATGTCGCTTTTGATCTTTACCTCGATTGCATCCACCTTCCCTGCCAGCTTGCTTCAGATCCTGCAGACCCGCTCCATCGAAATCTTCGTGATTGTGATGGCAGTTGGTTTCGTAGTGGTTGCACTGGTTGTGCTGGTTGAGCAGTCCCAGCGTCGAATTCCAGTTCAGTACGCCAAGCGCATGGTTGGCCGTAAGGAATACGGTGGCCAGGCTACCTACATTCCGGTAAAGGTAAACACCGCTGGTGTTATCCCGGTTATCTTCGCCTCCTCAATGCTTTACCTCCCGGCTCTGCTAGCTCAGTTCAGCCAGCCAGACCCAACAACCGGTCAGGTAGCTCCTTGGGTTACTTTCATCTCGACTTACCTAACCTCCGGTTCGAACCCGCTTTACATGGCGGTCTACTTCGCCCTTATTGTTGGCTTTACCTACTTCTACGTAGCGATCACCCTCAACCCTGAGGAGATCAGCGACAACATGAAGAAGTACGGTGGATTTATCCCTGGTATTCGTGCCGGTCGTCCGACCACCGAGTACCTAGAGTACGTAATCAGCCGCATCACTTTCCCAGGTGCTATCTACCTAGGTTTGATCGCATTGATTCCGCTAGTTGCCTTTACCGCAATTGGAACCAACCAGAACTTCCCATTCGGTGGAACCTCAATCTTGATCATCGTTGGTGTTGGTCTGGAAACCGTCAAGCAGATCAACGCTCAGATGCAGCAGCGTAACTACGAGGGTCTACTGAAGTGACGCGTCTCCTACTGATCGGCCCTCCGGGTGCCGGTAAGGGAACCCAAGCCGCACTTTTGTCACAGCACTTTGGCATTCCCGCAATCTCAACCGGAGACATCTTCCGCTACAACGTCAAGAACCAGACTCCGCTTGGTGTTGAGGCAAAGGGCTTCATGGACCGCGGCGAGTATGTGCCAGATTCACTAACCAACTCTTTGGTGCGCGATCGACTTTCGCACGATGATGCCCTCGGTGGCTTCTTACTTGATGGCTACCCTCGCACCATTGACCAGGTTCACGAACTAGACAGCATTCTTTCCGATGCCGGTAAGCGACTGGATGTGGTTGTGCAGCTAACTGCCGACACCGATGAGTTGGTTCGTCGCCTTGCTCACCGTGCTGAGGTTGAGGGTCGCGCAGATGACACTCCAGAGGTTATTCGCCGTCGCCTTGAGGTCTACGAATCTCAGACTGCACCGCTTATCGGTGTCTATGCCGCTCGCGGCGTGGTTGCCATGATCGATGGCCTGGGCGAGATTGCAGATGTAACCGCACGCATCGTTGAGGCACTTGATGCTCGCGGGCTAACTAAAGATGCGTAAAAAGTACGAGATTAAAACCAATGACCAAATCCGCAAAATGCGGGTTGCAGGTTTATTGACGGCAAAAGCTCTCGAAAACGTTCGGGCTGCAATTCGCCCAGGTGTCACCACCTTGGAACTTGATCAAATTGCAGAGAAAACGATCCGCGATGGCGGTGGACGCCCGAATTTCCAATTGGTCCCCGGTTACCACCACACCATTTGCGCGAGCGTAAATTCTGAGGTTGTGCACGGAATCCCATCCAACCGGGTCCTCGAAGCTGGAGATTTGATATCGATCGACTGCGGTGCCGAGGTCGATGGCTGGAATGGCGACAGTGCTTTCTCAATGGTGGTTCCAGGACTGGACAATGACGTCACTAAGCAGCGCCAGCTGCAGTCCGACGTTTGCGAGGGCTCGCTCTGGGCCGGAATCGCCGCACTGGCTGGGGCTAAGCGCCTAAACGAGGTTGGCGTTGCAATTGAGCACTACATTGCCCAGCGAGGCAAGTGGGGGATTCTAGAGCAGTACGTAGGTCACGGTATTGGACGCTCAATGCACGAAGACCCAGCAGTTTTCAACTACGCCGTCCGTGATGCCGGCCCAAAGGTTGAGCCTGGGCTTTGTGTTGCTATCGAACCGATGATCACCTCGGGAGATCAAAAGACCTTCATCCACGAGGACGACTGGACCGTGGTAACCAAAGACAGTGGCGATGGTGCGCACTGGGAACACTCGGTTGCGGTCACCTCGAAGGGCATTTGGGTGCTGACCGCGCCAGATGGTGGAGTCGAAGGCCTCAAGCAGTTTGGCATTACGCCAATTTCTTTGGACTATCCACTAGCATTCGCCCCAATTTCCCCCTAGGATTGTTCCTCGGCGTTTCTAACGTGAAATCATTCTGAATTTTGAGCGGTTTTGCGTGTTTGTGACGCTACCAAAAGTAGTGAATAAGTGAGTGCATGGCCAACAAAGACGGCGTCATCGAGATCGAGGGATCGGTTGTTGAAGCTCTACCGAACGCAATGTTTCGTGTGGAGTTGACCAACGGACACATTGTCCTAGCCCACATCTCGGGCAAAATGCGTCAGCACTACATCCGCATTCTCCCCGGAGATCGCGTGATCGTAGAGCTTTCCACGTACGACCTGACTCGCGGCCGCATCATTTACCGCTACAAGTAGAAAGTAAGAGCATGAAGGTTAACCCGAGCGTTAAGAAGATCTGCGACAAGTGCAAGGTGATTCGTCGTCACGGCAACGTGATGGTTATTTGCGAAAACCCTCGTCACAAGCAGCGCCAGGGCTAATTGCCCTAACCCATAACTAAATACTCAAGGAATCACCAAGTGTAAAGCTAACCCCCGGAAAGAAGGCCGGGGCCCGATCCGCCAGATCGAGATGGTAATTCCGAAGACCTTCTTTCAAACAGGAGAAAATCCAAATGGCACGTATTGCTGGAGTAGATATCCCTCGCGACAAGCGCGTGGTTATCTCCCTTACCTACATCTACGGCGTTGGCCGCACTCGCTCAAGCGAGATTCTAAAGACCACCAAGATCGACGAGTCGGTTCGCGTTAAGGACCTGACCGACGACCAGTTGATTGCACTTCGCGACGAGATCGAGAAGAACTACAAGGTTGAGGGTGACCTGCGACGCGACGTTGCAGCAGACATCCGCCGCAAGGTTGAAATCGGTTCCTATGAGGGAATTCGCCACCGTAAGGGCCTTCCAGTCCGCGGACAGCGCACCAAGACAAACGCTCGTACTCGCAAGGGTCCAAAGCGTACTGTCGCCGGTAAGAAGAAGGCAGCCCGCTAATAGCGGCCGAAGGATTTAGGAGATAAAAAATGGCAGCACCTAAGGCATCCGCAGCGGCCCGCAAGCCTCGTCGCAAGGATAAGAAGAACATCCCAACCGGTCAGGCGCACATCCGCTCGACCTTCAACAACACCATCATCACCATCACCGACCCAACTGGAGCAGTTATCTCCTGGTCGTCGTCTGGTGACGTGGGCTTCAAGGGTTCTCGTAAGTCGACCCCGTTCGCAGCCCAGATGGCAGCCGAGTCTGCAGCCCGCAAGGCGCAGGAGCACGGTCTAAAGAAGGTCGACGTATTCGTCAAGGGCCCAGGCTCTGGTCGTGAGACTGCAATTCGTTCGCTTCAGGCCGCAGGCCTAGAGGTTGGTTCAATTTCGGATGTGACCCCACAGGCTCACAACGGTTGCCGCCCTCCAAAGCGTCGTCGCGTCTAACTCAAGCTTTCTCGGATTCACCAGCACAACTAAAGACTCAAAGCATTCAGCTAAGCCACTGAGTGTAAAGACGAGTATCAAATAGCGGATACTCAGATGAAAGGAACCAAATAGTGCTAATTGCACAGCGTCCAACTCTTCACGAAGAAGTACTAGGTCCTAACCGTTCACGTTTCATCCTGGATCCACTGGAGCCAGGATTTGGTTACACCCTTGGAAACTCAATACGCCGCACCCTGCTTTCTTCGATTCCAGGTGCAGCAGTGACCAACATCCGTATTCAGGGTGTTAGCCACGAGTTCTCCACTATCCCAGGCGTCAAGGAAGACGTTGTTGAGGTAATCCTCAACATCAAGAACCTTGTGGTTTCCTCCGAGCACGACGCTCCAGTTGTTGCTCACCTCACCAAGAGCGCTGCCGGTCCTGTGACCGCAGCAGACATCCAGGTTCCTGCTGGTGTTGAGGTGCACAACCCAGAGCTACTAATCGGAACTCTAAATGCCAAGGGCAAGCTAGAGATCGAGTTCGTTATCGAGCGCGGTCGTGGCTATGTTCAGGCATCCCAGAACCGCAACGCAGATGCAGAAGCTGGCGTAATTCCAGTTGACTCCATCTACAGCCCAGTTCTAAAGGTTTCCTACCGCGTTGAGGCAACTCGTGCGGGTGAGTTCACCAACTTCGACAAGCTAATTGTTGACGTTGAGACCAAGCCTTCGGTTGAGCCTCGCGATGCAGTTGCATCTGCTGGTTCCACCCTGGTTGAGCTATTTGGCCTAGCCAAGGAGCTAAACGCTGAGGCCGAGGGTATCGAGATTGGACCGGCACCGGTTGAGGTTGCAGCTTCTAACGAGCTTTCAACTCCAATTGAGGACCTGGACCTAACCGTTCGTTCTTACAACTGCCTAAAGCGCGAGGGCATCAACACCGTTTCAGAGCTAATCGCTCTGAGCGAAGACCAGTTGATGAACATTCGCAACTTTGGTTCCAAGTCCGTTGACGAGGTTCGCGAGAAGCTTGCTTCTCTAGGCCTTCGCTTCAAGGACGCAGTTCCAGGATTCGACAGCGCCTACTTCGGTGGCGGCTTCGACGACGACCAGATCTAAACGCTTAGAAACTCAAGGAGAAGAAAATGCCAACCCCAACTAAGGGCCCACGTCTCGGAGGCGGTCCAGCCCACGAGCGTCTGATGCTCAACAACATGGCAACCTCGCTGTTCAAGCACAAGCGCATCGTTACAACTGAGACCAAGGCCAAGCGCCTACGTCCAATTGCCGAGCGCCTAGTGTCTTTCGCAAAGCGCGGTGACCTACACGCACGTCGCCGCGTAATGCAGCAGATCCTAGACAAGGGTGTCGTTCACGAGCTATTCGTTGAAATTGCACCGCTGGTTGCAGAGCGCCAGGGCGGCTACACCCGCATCACCAAGCTTGGCTTCCGTAAGGGCGACAACGCTCCCATGGCAGTTATCGAGCTAGTGCTAGAGGCGGTAGACCCAAAGCCAAAGTCCAACAAGGTCAAGCTGACTAACAACATCGCAACCACCGCAGCAGCAGCTGTAGTGGCAGACGAGGTTGTCGAGGAAGCTGCAGTTGAAGAAGTTGTGGTCGAGACCCCAGCAACTGAGACTGAGTCACCAGCTGTTGAGACCGAAGCTCCAGCAGCAGAGGTAGTCGAAGAGGCTCCAGTCGCAGAGGTAGTCGAAGAGGCTCCAGCAGCCGAGGCTGAGGCACCTGCCGCAGAGGCAGACGCATCTTCCGCTGAATAAGGAATTGCAAATGAGTGAACCCGCTGGTCTTGCTAGCGGGTTTTCTCGTTTCCGGGTCGACTTCGCCTATGACGGCACTGACTTTAACGGTTGGGCAAAACAGCCAAAACTTCGAACCGTCCAAGGCGTTTTACTCGAGGTCCTGGAGCAGATTTTTGGGCCAACTGAGAACGATTTTGCGATGCGGATCGCTGGTCGCACCGATGCCGGGGTCCACGCGGATCACCAGGTTTGCCACTTTGATCTCTCACCTGAGCAGCAAAAGCGCCTCGGGAGAACTCCGCTTACGGCCAGAAGGCTAAATAACCTCCTTCCATCTGATATCGCGGTTCACAGCATCTCAGTTGCCGCGGACGGCTTTGATGCCAGATTCTCGGCGATTGGTCGCAGCTACAAGTACCTGATTACCGACGGAGCTTGCAAGCCAAACCCAAAGCGCGCCAGATATGCCTTGAGCGTGAAAAAAGAGCTTGATGTCGATTTGATGCAGCAGGGAACCCAGTTACTAGTTGGACTTCGGGACTTTGGTGCCTTTTGCAAGCCTCGTGAGGGGGCGACCACTATTCGTGACCTGCGAACCCTGAGCGTCACAAGACTGCCGGATAACGCCATTGAAGTCTTTTTGGAAGCGGATGCTTTCTGTCACAACATGGTCAGGGCAATCGTCGGATCCTTGATTGCGGTAGGGGAAAAGCGCCATAGCCTCGCTGATCTCAAAGCCATGCAGGAGTCCGCAGTTCGAGGCGCAAAAGTCAAGGTAATCGACCCAAGAGGCCTTACTTTGGACGCAATTTCGTACCCGAGTGATGAAAAATTGGGCGAACAGGCTCAGCGCGCTAGAAGAAGGCGTACCGCAGAGGAAATATCTGTTTGACCTAAGGCTAATTAGTCCCCTAGAATTAGCCCTTGGTTCGGCTCTGCCGAAAGGGTTTGAAACCGCGATACTGATGCGGAATCACACATAAGAAACTAAGAGGTAATTTAGCGTGCGTACTTATTCGCCAAAGGCCAGCGAGCTGTCCCACGAGTGGTTCATCATTGACGCCACCGACGTGGTTTTGGGTCGCCTAGCTTCTCACGCCGCAGTTTTGCTGCGCGGAAAGCACAAGCCAACCTTTGCTGCTCACATGGACAACGGTGACTTCGTCATCATCATCAACGCAGAGAAGGTTGCATTAACCGGTTCGAAGTTGGCCCAGAAGAAGGCTTACCGTCACTCTGGTTACCCAGGTGGTCTAACCGCTACCACTTACTCTGAGCTTTTGGAGAAGAACCCAGAGCGTGCAGTCGAGAAGGCGATCCGCGGCATGTTGCCAAAGAACACCCTTGGCGACCAGCAGCTCTCCAAGCTAAAGGTTTATAAAGGCGCTGTCCACCCACACGTTGCACAGCAGCCAAAGCCATTCGTCATTGACCAGATTGCCCAGTAAGGAATACCAATTGGCTGAGAAGATCGTCGCAGAAGTTGCAGAAGAGGCAGTAGTAGAGACCTCTTACACCACCGAGAGTGCTCCTGAGAAGCCTGTGCGCTCTCGTGGCAACCTGACTCAGAATGGTGCTGGCACTGGCCGTCGCAAAGAGGCAGTTGCTCGCGTTCGCCTAATCCCAGGTACCGGCAAGATCACCGTAAATGGTCGCACCCTAGAGGAATACTTCCCAAACAAGCTGCACCAGCAGCTAATCACCGACCCATTCAAGGTGCTAGAGCTACAGGGCGCATACGACGTCATCTCTCGCATCGATGGTGGCGGCATTGCTGGTCAGGCTGGAGCACTTCGTCTAGGCATCTCTCGTGCACTGAACGAGATTGACACCGACAATAACCGCGCTGCTTTGAAGAAGGCTGGCTTCCTCCGCCGTGACTCTCGCATCATTGAGAGCAAGAAGGCCGGTTTGAAGAAGGCCCGCAAAGCTTCTCAGTTCTCAAAGCGCTAAAGATACGCTTCTGCCATGGGCAGGCTATTTGGCACTGACGGTGTTCGCGGAACCGCGAACAAGGAAATCACTGCAGAATTCACGCTTCGTTTGGCGCAGGCTGCTGCCTTGGTATTGGGCGCAGATGCCAGAAATCGCGGTGATCGCCCAAGAGCTGTTATTGCCCACGACCCAAGAATCTCAAGTGACTTTATTTCGGCTGCCGTCGCAGCCGGACTAGCCTCATCCGGCGTTGACGTCTTTGATGCGGGAGTAGTT
>CAMAQN010000016.1 GCA_945860535.1 Auritidibacter sp. Marseille-P8566 | reverse complement strand
TTGTACTTGTCCTGGAGCTTCTTCAATTCTGGCTGAACCAACATCATGTTGCGCTGGCTCTTGATCTGCTTCACAAAGACCGGGATCAAAGCCGCTCGCACAACCAAAACTAGGCCGACGACGGCCAATACCCAAGAGATGCCTGAGGTGGACTGCAGACCCATTGCAGTAAATAGGGTGTGGGAACCAACGAGCACCAGCTCGACTAGCCACTTAATCGGCCACAGTAGATCCACTATTACCTCTTCTTCTTGTGGGACTTAGAACTTACAAATCCTAGCTTGCCAATGGCTATCCAGTTCGGTCCAGTTTTCACATCATCAATACCGCCGGCAGCCCATGGATTACAACGTGCAATTCTCCATGCCGTTAACAGAACCCCTCGAATCAATCCCTGCTGTTGCAGAGACCCCAAACCGTAGGTAGAACAGCTCGGGTAGTAACGGCAGACATCTCCATATAGGGGAGAAATGGTTTTGCGCCAAACCACAATGAAGCCGATTACTAGATTTCTTGGTAGCAGGAAAACAAACCAGAGCAACTTCAAGGCTTGACCTTAGAAAATGCAGCCTTGACCGCCTCTTGCAGCACGACATAATCACAGTCGAGCGCCGCTGCCCTCATTCGGAAAACCCCGTCAATTGGTTGATCTAGGCTTGCGAGCTCGGCCCTGATGGCGTCAGTGATGCGCCTTTTGATTTTGTTTCTCTGAACTGCTCCGCCGACTACGCGCCCGGTTATAACTCCAAAGCGCGACTGATCGGCTGGCAAAAAGTGAAGGGTGAAATAGTTAGAAGAATGACGTTGTCCTCGTTTGACGACATCGCGAATCTCGTCGCCTGACCTGAGGCGACTACTCCGCGCTAGCAGAGTAGATCCTTATGCGCTCAGCTCGACGCGGCCCTTGCGGCGACGGGCTGCAAGAATGGCGCGACCAGCGCGAGTACGCATGCGTAGGCGGAAACCGTGGGTCTTTGCACGACGACGGTTGTTCGGCTGAAAGGTACGCTTGCTCACTTGAAATCTCCCTGGAACTATTGGGCCCTATGCCCAAGATAACCTCAGTACTTTACGGCATACCTCTTGTCTTAGTCAAGAGTCACCGGAAGTATTTGAAGATTTGAATCCTCGCTACCACAATCGCAAAAAATAAGTGGCAACGACACGCCGATTGGATTTGATTTTGAACGAGAAATACCGCTTGAATGTTGCACATTAGAAATCTTGGAACATTCAACAGGTTTTCCACAGAGATCGAGGACTTTTCCACAACCCCTTTAGTTTGTGTAAAAATCTGTGGATAACTTTCATTAGGAGCTTGAGATGGCGGACGAGCAGCTAGCCACAATGTGGCAGTCGTTGGTCAATAAAGTTGCCAACGACGAGCGAGTAACCCCCCACCTCAAAGGCCACCTGGAGCTTGCTGTTCCAAAGGGAGTGCTTGAAGACACCCTCTACATAGAGGTGCCAAACGAAATAACCCGAGCCATGCTGCAGCAGAGACTCAAGGATCAACTCCTAGATGCGATGCAGGAAATGGCAGAGTTTGGTGGACCTTCTTCTTTTGTTGTAATCACCAATCAAGATCTACAGAGTTCGATTCGCCCAGAGATCATGGTCGAGCCCGAACCAACACCCATTCAACGCGAGCAAATCTACGTTCCCCTGGTAAGCACAAACGAATCAAGGCTGAACCCTAAGTACAACTTCGAGAACTTTGTTACCGGAGGTTCCAACCGTTTCGCCCACGCGGCCGCTTTTGCGGTCGCTGAAGCCCCAGCCGAGGCCTACAACCCGCTATTTATCTACGGCTCCAGTGGACTTGGTAAGACTCACCTGCTCCACGCCATTGGTCACTACGCAATTCACCTAAAGCCAAGAACCAAGGTTCGATATGTATCTAGCGAAGAGTTCACCAACGACTTCATCAATGCGATCCAAAACAACAAGACTTCCGAGTTTCAGGCTCAATACCGCGATGTAGACATCCTGCTGGTCGATGACATCCAGTTCCTCTCCGGAAAAGATCAGACCCAGGAAGCCTTCTTCCATACCTTTAACACGCTTCACGACCACAACAAGCAGGTGGTTATTACCTCAGACCTGAGGCCTAAGCAGCTGGCTGGGTTCGAAGAGCGCATGCTTTCGCGCTTTGAATGGGGCCTAACCACCGACATTCAGGCCCCAGAGTTCGAAACCCGTGTGGCAATCTTGCGCAAAAAGGCTGCCCTGGAGCGCATATCGATCCCGGACAACGTAGTTGAGTACATGGCCGCCCGAATTTCCTCCAACATCCGCGAGCTAGAGGGAACCTTGATTCGCGTCACCGCGTTCGCCAACCTCAACCGCCAGGCAATTGACATGGATCTGGTTCAGCTGGTCCTAAAGGACAGCTATGCGGTGGCTGACGGAACCCACATCTCGGCACTGTCGATAATTACCGCTACCGCTAATTACTACAAGATTTCCACTGATGACATCACCGGCTCCGGAAGACAGCAGGCCGTAGCGCTTGCCAGACAGATCGCGATGCACATCTGCCGCGAACTAACTGACATGTCGCTGCCAAAAATTGGTGCTCACTTTGGAAATCGTGACCACACAACGGTTATGTATGCTACAAAGAAGATCTCCGCTCAGATGCGAGAGCGCCGTTACATCTACAACCAGGTCTCTGAAATCATCCAGAAGATTAAAGACGAGAATAAATAGTTTTCAAATTACCTGTGGATAACTAACCCGCTCGAGTGTTGGTAACTACAGAAATGCTGTGAATCAAAACCCATAAACACCAATAGTTGAAGTTTTTACTAACAGACCAACCAGTTATCCACAGAGTTATGCACACCTGTGTAAACAAGTTACACCGTTGTAGTTTCCTCGTAATTACAGAGAAGTTGAGAGTTATCAACAGTTTCAACAGACGTTGTTATTACGAATAAAGAATATTAAATATTTTGGTTTATTACTAAAGCATCACCAGGTTTGGTAATTCGCTCACTTGTGACAAGATAAAACTCCATAAAGAGGATTAATTCATGAAATTTCAAGCAGATCGCGAAGTTCTAGGCGAGGCGATTTCTTTTGTAGTGAGACTTATGTCTCCAAAACCTCAGTTACCTCAACTATCTGGCGTAATGATCACAGCCGGTAACAACGAAGTCATTCTTAGCATTTTTGATTATGAGGTTTCAGCAAAGGTAAGCATCGCAGCCGCTGTTGACGCACCTGGCAAGGTATTGGTACAGGGCCGCCTATTGGCAGAAATTGTTTCCAAGCTTCCCGGTGAAACCGTTTCTCTGGCATTGCAAGAATCCAGATTGCAGCTAACTAGCGCCTCCAGCAAGTTCACTCTTTCCTCGATGTCTTTCTCGGACTACCCAGAAATCCCAGCGATGCCAGCTGCTACTGGCACGGTTGCGGCAAGCGACTTCTCGCATGCTGTTTCGCAGGTCTCTGTCGCAGCCTCAAGAGAAGAAGTCACCCCGGTTTTGACCGCGGTCATGATCACAGCGTCCGCAAAAGAGCTAACAATGGTTGCGACCGACCGTTTCCGCGTCGCAGTCAAAAACCTGCCATGGAGCGGCAAGGCCGTCGAAAAGGAACTTTTGATTCCGGCCAGGGTTCTACAAGAAATCGCTAAAACCTTCTCCCATGATGGTGATTTGTCGATCGCCTTCGGCGAAGGTGAAAAAGAAGTAGTTGGCTTCTCGGCTGGAAATAAGTCCGTATCCACCGCGACCATCAAGGGCAAGTACCCACCGGTACTCCAGCTTTTCCCATCCGAAATCACCAACTTTGCTGTCATGAACACCCATGATCTACTGGACGCAACCAAGCGCGTGGCCCTGGTAGTTGACCGCGAGAAGCCATTGCGTTACAAGTTCACCGCCACCGAAGCGACCCTAGAGTCGATCGGTAGCGATGTCGCCGAAGCAAGCGAACAGGTGCCTTGCTCTCTAACTGGAGAAGAAACCATCGTCTCGCTGCGCCCACAGTTCTTATCCGACGCTCTAAATGGCATTGAAAACGAGAACGTGCGGGTTGGTTTCACGACAAACCCATCGAATCCGAACAAGCCGGGACCGGTTTTGCTCTCTGCCGCGGATTCTAAGCAGGCTAATTCCGACTTCAAGTACCTGTTGCAGCCAAACCTCCTGGTTTCCTAAGCATTTAGGCGATCCAGCGTGTGGATTTCCTCGTTACAGCTTGAAAATTTTCGAAACTATCGTCAGCTCTCGGTAAGTTTCGAACCCGGGATAAATCTGCTCATTGGCGAAAATGGCGCTGGCAAAACCAACCTTGTTGAGGCCTGCGTATACCTATCAACCTTGGAATCACATCGAGTATCCGGCTACACCGCCCTTATTGGCTCAGAAGGCGCCAGCTCGCAACTGTCATTGAAGGCCAAAAACAACGGCCGCGAGATTTCTGTTGCCGCCGAACTCAATAAAGACAAGCCAAATCGCTATTTTCTAAACTCCCACCAGGTGAAGCGAACCTCAGATTTGGTTGGCGTCTCGAAGGTAGTGGTTTTCGCGCCGGAAGATCTGGACCTAGTGCGCCGGGACCCTCAGGACCGTCGTAAATTCCTAGATGAATCAATGATTCAACTCAAACCCCGTCTGGCTGGAGTGAAGGCCGACTACGAGCGGGTTTTGAAGCAGAAAGCTGCCCTTCTAAAATCGGCCAGGCAAGTATCCAGCCCCGACCTAACGACCTTGGACATCTGGGACGATCAACTAGTGGCCCTGGGCACCGAGATCATTTTTCACCGTCAAGAACTAATCTCAAGAATTTTTCCGCTCCTTCAGGACTTCTATCACCAACTCAGCGGCCAGCCCGAGAATTTAGAGCTGATTCTGAAGACGTCGGTTGCCGGTGGCGAGGAGGAAGACGAGTTCCAGTCGCTTTCGAGCTGGGACAAGCAAGTAATCCAAGACGCTTTTTATCAGCGTCTTGCAGAGCTAAGACCAAAAGAGCTCGAGCGTGGGGTCAGCCTGGTTGGCCCACACCGTGATGAGCTCACTATTTTGAAATCCGGCCTTTTGGCCAGAAACCACGCATCTCAGGGTGAAGCCTGGTCCCTGGCACTTGGTTTGAAGCTAGCAATGGCGCAGCTTTTGCGCTCGGACTCGCAATCAGGCGATCCGGTGCTTATCCTCGACGATGTATTTGCTGTGCTAGATGCCGGCCGCAGGCAGCGCCTTGTTGAATTTGTGATCAACAACGAACAGGTATTGATTACCTCGGCTGATCTAGAAGCGGTTCCAGACCTACTGGTCGCCAAGCGATTAGAAGTGGTCGGGGGTGAGGTGGCTGGCTAAGTTGAATTTCGAGGTCATCGACACTTTTTTCCGGCAATACCTGCTTGGCACCACCGGGATCAAGTCGCGCGATCAAAAGCGCAGGGAAGAGAATCAAAAGCGCGGCTCCCAGCCATTTGATTCGGGTCGAGACCCGGTCAAGGCCAGCGCTTCACTCGAACAGCTTTTTGGGGAATTCAACTGGACCAGCCAACTGGCGCAGGCAACCCTTTTCACCGAATGGAACAAGGTGGTAGGTGCTGATAGCGCGGAAGCCTCATACCCGGAGGAACTCAAGAACGAAGTGCTTTCGGTACGCTGTCGGTCGACGGCTTGGGCCACCCAGCTAAGGCTGTTGGCACCGCAAATCTTGGAGAAAATCAACCAGCAGCACCCGGATGTTTTGGTCAGCGAAATTAGGTTTATTGGCCCCACCGCTCCGAGTTGGAAAAAGGGCTCCAGATCGGTCCCTGGTAGGGGCCCTCGCGACACTTACGGGTAAGTCGCATATCCCAGCTTTTGTCTGGGTGTAAGGGTAGAATTTAAGGGTTAGCTCACCCGAATATAAGTCGGTCCAAAGGGTCCGCAGTTCTTAGGTTCTAACCCAAGAGGAAGTAACTGAATATGTCAGAATCAAAACCAAATTATGATGCCGGTGCAATCCAAGTCCTAGAGGGACTTGAAGCAGTGCGTAAACGCCCAGGAATGTATATCGGTTCCACCGGTCCTAGAGGCTTGCACCACCTGGTCTATGAAATCGTTGACAACTCTGTAGATGAAGCGCTCGCTGGCTACTGCGACAACATCGACGTTGTAATCACAAAAGACGGTCACATCAAGGTGAGCGACAATGGCCGCGGTATCCCGGTCGACATGCACCCGGTTGAGAAGAAGCCAGCCGTTGAGGTTGTTCTTACCGTGCTTCACGCCGGTGGAAAATTCGGCGGCGGTGGCTACGCGGTTTCCGGTGGTTTGCACGGTGTTGGTGCATCGGTAGTAAACGCACTTTCAACCAAGCTGTTTGTTGAGGTTCACCGCGAGGGCTTCATTTGGCGCCAGAGCTACTCGATCGGTGTCCCAGACGCTCCGCTGGCAAAGGGCGAAAAGACCGACCGCACCGGAACCACCATTGAGTTTGTGCCAAGCACAGAAATCTTTGAGACCGTGGTCTATGACTACGAAACCTTGCGCCAGCGCTTCCAGCAGATGTGTTTCCTAAACAAGGGACTTCGCATTTCACTCAAGGATGAGCGCGATGGTCATAATGACACCTATTGCTACGAGCGGGGACTCACCGACTACGTCGAGTACCTAAACTCGGCAAAAAAGGTCGAGGTCGTTCACGATGAGGTCATCTCAATTGAGACCGAGAACGACGAAAAGACCATGTCGGTCGAGATCGCGATGCAGTGGACCACCGGTTACAACGAAGGCGTCCACACCTACGCAAACACCATCAACACCCACGAGGGTGGTACCCACGAAGAGGGTTTCCGAACCGCACTTACGACCCTTTTGAATAAGTACGGGCGTGAGAAGGGCTTGCTCAAAGAAAAGGACGAGAACCTAACCGGTGACGACGTCCGCGAAGGACTTACCGCTGTTATCTCGGTGAAGCTCACCGAGCCTCAGTTTGAAGGCCAGACCAAGACCAAGCTGGGTAACACCGAGGCCAAGGCTTTTGTGCAGCGCGTGGTTACCGATCAACTCGGCGACTGGTTCGAGCGAAACCCAAACCAGGCCAAGGAAGTTGTTCGTAAGGCAATCCAGGCATCGAGCGCTCGCCTGGCGGCGAGAAAGGCTCGCGAGGCGACTCGCCGTAAGGGTCTTTTGGAATCTGGCGGAATGCCAGGAAAGCTCCGTGACTGCTCATCTCGTAGCCCAGAACTCTCTGAGATCTACATCGTGGAGGGTGACTCGGCAGGTGGTTCCGCAGTTCGCGGTCGTGACCCAGAGACTCAGGCAATTCTTCCGCTTCGCGGAAAGATCCTAAATGTCGAGAAGGCAAGGCTCGATAAAGCGCTAGCCAACACCGAGGTTCAGGCGCTAATCACTGCATTTGGTACCGGAATCGGCGAAGACTTCGATGTCTCAAAGATTCGCTACCACAAGTGCATCTTGATGGCCGACGCCGATGTCGACGGCCAGCACATCCGCACGCTGCTATTGACCCTGCTGTTCCGCTACATGCGCCCACTGATTGAACACGGCTATGTCTACATGGCACAGCCACCGCTGTTCCGCATCAAGTGGTCAAACGCCGATCACCAATACGTCTACACCGACGCCGAACGTGACGCTCAGCTAGCCGCTGGAGCCGCAGCCGGAAAGAAGATCCCGAAGGAAAACGCCATCCAGCGCTACAAGGGTCTTGGTGAGATGGACTACGACGAGCTCTGGGACACCACAATGAACCCCGCCACCAGAACACTGCTTCAGGTGACCCTGGATGATGCAGCCTTGGCCGACGAGGTGTTCAGCACCTTGATGGGTGAAGATGTGGAATCCAGACGTAACTTCATCCAGCGCAACGCCAAAGACGTTCGATTCTTGGACATCTAGGTCTAGAGGTATAAAAAATGACTGAAAACCAGATGGACAAGATCGAGCAGGTAGACCTCCAGGTCGAAATGCAGCGTAGCTACCTTGACTACGCAATGAGCGTTATCGTCGGTCGCGCACTACCGGATGTTCGCGATGGCCTAAAGCCAGTGCACCGCCGTGTGCTTTACGCGATGTACGACGGTGGCTACCGCCCGGACAAGCAGTTCTCCAAGTGTTCCCGCGTAGTCGGTGACGTAATGGGCCAGTACCACCCACACGGTGACACTGCTATTTATGACACCTTGGTGCGTTTGGTTCAGGACTGGAACCTGCGTTACCCATTGGTCTCGGGCCAGGGTAACTTCGGATCCCCAGGAAATGACCCGGCTGCTGCCCCTCGTTACACCGAGTGCAAGATGGCACCGCTTGCGATGGAGATGGTTAGAGATATCGACGAGGACACCGTCGACTTCCAGGACAACTACGACGGTAGAACTCAGGAACCGACCATTTTGCCTTCCAGGTTCCCAAACCTATTGGTGAACGGTTCGATTGGTATTGCCGTTGGTATGGCCACCAACATCCCGCCGCACAACCTTCGCGAAATCTCTCAGGCTGCTCAATTTGTGCTGAAGAACCCAAGCGTGGTTGGCGAAGAGCTAATTGAAGAGCTAATCAAGTTGGTCAAGGGTCCTGACTTCCCAACCGGCGCGCAGATCCTTGGGCGCCGTGGAATCGAAGATGCTTACCGCACCGGTCGCGGCTCGATCACCATGCGAGCGGTGGTAAACGTTGAAGAACTACACAACCGCACCTGCCTAGTGGTTACCGAACTGCCTTACCAGGTAAACCCAGATAACCTAGCCCTCAAGATTGCAGAGCTAGTGAAGGAAGGCAAGCTAACCGGCGTCGCTGATATCCGCGACGAGACCTCAGGTCGCACCGGCCAGCGTTTGGTAATTGTTCTAAAGAAGGACGCGGTTGCCCGCGTTGTTCTAAACAATCTCTACAAGTACACCCAGCTGCAGGAAAACTTCGGTGCCAACATGTTGGCACTGGTTGATGGCGTGCCTCGCACCTTGTCAATCGATGGTTTTATCACCAACTGGGTAACCCACCAGGTTGAGGTTATTGTTCGCCGCACCAAGTTCCGCCTTCGTAAGGCCGAAGAGCGTGCCCACATTCTGCGCGGATACCTAAAGGCGCTAGATGCCTTGGACGAGGTAATCGCGCTGATTCGCCGCAGCTCCACCGTTGACGATGCTAGAGACGGCCTGATCAAGCTGCTGGACATCGACGAACTGCAGGCCAGGGCGATCCTGAACATGCAGCTTCGACAGCTAGCAGCCCTCGAGCGTCAGAAGATCATCGATGAGGCTGCAGAGCTTGAGCGTCAGATCACCGAGTTCCAGCGCATCATTGCTGACGAAGATGTTCAGCGTCAGATCATCTCGGATGAGCTAGAAGAAGTCGTTTCACGATACGGCGACGAGCGTCGCTCCGAGATCCTGCTTGGCTTTGACGGTGATGTTTCGATGGAAGACCTAATCCCGCAAGAGGAAATGGTCGTGACCCTAACCGCAGGTGGCTACATCAAGCGCACCAGAAGCGACAACTACCGCGTGCAGCACCGCGGTGGCAAGGGTGTAAAGGGTGCCAGCCTGCGTGCCGACGATGTGGTGCAAAACTTTATCGTTTCCACCACGCACCACTGGTTGATGTTCTTTACCAACACCGGTCGCGTATTCCGCTCCAAGGTTTACGAGATTCAGGAATCTGGTCGCGATGCCAAGGGTCAGCACGTCGCTAACCTTTTGGCTCTGCAGCCAGAAGAGCGAATCGTTGAGGTTTTGGACCTGAAGGACTACCAGCAGGCACCTTATTTGGTTCTTGCAACCCGTGCTGGACTTGTGAAGAAGACCGCACTCGAGACCTATGACACAGCAAGAACCGGTGGAATCATCGCGATCAAGCTGCGCGAGGGTGACGAGTTGGTCAACGCCATGCTGGTAAGCGATGACAACGACCTGCTTTTGGTATCTCGCAAGGGCATGTCGATCAGATTCTCCGCTTCCAGTGAGCAGCTAAGGCCTATGGGCCGTGACACCTCTGGTGTTATGGGCATGAGCTTTAGAAAGGGCGATGAGCTACTAAGCGCAACCGTGATTGGCGAGGCAGGCTTTGTATTCGTGGTTACCGAGGGTGGTTACGCAAAGCGCACCAGCGCTGACCAGTACCGCATTCAGAACCGCGGTGGTTTGGGAATCAAGGTTGCCAAGCTAGACGAAAAGCGCGGTGACCTGGTCGGTGCGCTAATTGTGGACGAGGTCGATGAGGTTTTGGTCGTGCTTGCCTCCGGCAAGGTAATCAGAACCAATGCTGCCGAGGTTCCTGCCAAGGGCCGCGACACCATGGGTGTGGTATTCGCACGCTTTGAAGAGTCTGACTCGGTTTTGTCGCTGGCGCGCAACACGGAGCGTAATCTAGAGACCAACGATTTATCAGATGCTGAAGGAGATCCGGATGGCGAAGCTGTTCAAGCGGAGTAGTGCTCCAAGGGAGCCGGTAAAGCAGGTTCGCCTCAAGCTTCGCTCCATCGAGGTGATGTCTGCCGTGAAGGTTGGCTTCCTGGTGTCGATTGCCCTAGGAATCTCAACCATTGTTGGTTCGATCTTGCTTTGGGCAGTGCTTGCAAACTCGGGAGTCTTCTCCTCGGTTGGCGGTCTGCTGTCCAGCATCTTCGGTGAGGGCAGCGGATTTAGCCTCGAGAGCGAGTTCTCATTTGCAAATGTGGTTGGAACTGCGGCCACCATTTCACTTCTGAACATCGTCTTCGCGACAGCCCTATCGGCAATCTGGGCGGTTCTTTTCAACATAATCGCCAGGTTGGTAGGTGGCGTTTCAGTCACCTTCACCAACAACTAGAAAATTCGGTTTGGCATCTAGGCCATTTTTTAGTAATGTTGTGACGTTCTACGGGCCTATAGCTCAGGTGGTTAGAGCGCTTCACTGATAATGAAGAGGTCGGAGGTTCAAGTCCTCCTAGGCCCACCAGGAAGCTTCTCCCGCAAGAGATGGCTTCCAACGTAGGATGCACCAAGATCCAAACCGGATCATTCCGGGGACTTAGCTCAGTTGGTAGAGCACCTGCTTTGCAAGCAGGGGGTCAGGGGTTCGACCCCCCTAGTCTCCACAAAGAAAATCTCCCTCCAGAAATGGGGGGAGATTTCTTTTTTGACTAAATCCAGCCGGTCAGGCGGACACTATTTCTTTAGAGCTGCAGCCTTCATCGCAATAGACTCCGCCACTTTCGCCATGAAGATAGCGAATACGAGTGCCACGACAATGCCTGAGCTAATAGCAAGTTCAATTACCGCTCGGTCGAAGTCTTCCTGGGTCTTTTCCGAAAGCGTCATGTAGGCGCCGACGGTGAGAATGTGCCTCACGGCAGCAATAATGCCGATGATCAGGAAGTTCTGTAGCTGGAAAACACCATCTGTGTAGCGGGCGATAACCGTTCTCAAGATTTCCAAAATAATGATGATGAACAGCACGTCGTTGATTGCCTGAATCATTCCACTGGGGAAGAAAGGCGAGGTGGTGAAGACTCTAATAACTGAGTAAATCAGTGCCGCAACGGCGATGCCGAAGAGGAACACCCCCAGCACCATGTGGAAGATGTCCTCCATGCGCTCAACTAGGCGATGAGGCACCACGCTCTTTTTCTCTTCTTCAATTTCATTTCCCATTTACTAGAGAATTCAAACAATCGAGCTTTTCTTCCACTTTTTTATCTCGATTTGCTCACAACCCATTTTTTCTCTCCAGGGTCCCTAATTGGCCGCATCCGAGCCAACACCGGCCATTAGGTGCAAAATACTGTTAGGAAAAAATTAGGAATCCCAATGACTGAAAAAGTAAAAGGCCCAGCAAGCTACTTCCCCTCTATTGAGAAGACCTCCGGCAAGCCAATTGAGCACTGGTTTGAGCAGCTAGCTGCTCACGCTTCAAAGTCCCACATGGAGCAGGTTGCATTCCTAAAGACCGTGCACGCCATGGGTCACGGGCATGCGAACGCAATCGTGGCTTACTTGAAGGCTAAATCAGGCAAATAGGGTCAAGTTCGGATTGGCTATTTAGCTTGTCGGTTCGGGGATAACCGGCATGCTCTCGGTCACAGGTTCCGGTCCTTTGCCTCTTCTTAGTGCGATGTAGATAAGGGCGCTAGCCACCAAGACAATCAGCCCACAACCCATGACCGTCCAGCGAATACCAACATGCTCGGCAAACCAGCCAATAAGCGGTGAACCAATTGGTGTTCCGCCCATAAAGATCAACAGGTAGATGCCCATGACTCGGCCGCGAAGCGTTGGTTCGCAGTTGGTCTGGACATAGGAATTAGCAGAGATCAAGGTCATAAGAGCCACGCCACCGACCAATGGCAACATCAAGGCGTAGGTTCCGTAGGTCGGCATCCAGGCAGTGACTGTTAGCAATGCGCCGAAAAGCATCCCGAACAACATCACAAACTTAGGAACCCTTAGGTTTTCGAACCGTGCAGAAATCAGTACACCGGTGAAAGATCCCACGGCCAAGACGCTACCTAGGATTCCGAACTCCGCCGGACCCTTGCCAAACTCCTGGGTGGCCATAACTGCCATAAAGATCTGGAAGTTCAAACCGAAGGTGGTAGCAAAGAAAACCGCCAGCATCACCAGGAAGATATCCCTTTGCCCAAGCACATACTGAACCGCTTGCTTGAGCTTGGCTCCGCTATTTGGCTTCACCGAGATAAACAGTAAATCCTTGCGCATCATCGCTAGCGCGATGATTACCGCGACATAGGTAAGCGAGTTGACCAGGAACGAGACCCCGGTTCCAAAAAGCACAATCAAAAAGCCAGAAGCCGCAGGGCCGATTAGTCGACCGGCGTTGAAGTTTGCAGAATTCAGGCTGACAGCGCTTGGTATGTCCTGGTGACCAACGAGCTCAGAGTTGAAACTGGTGCGAACCGGAGCGTCTAGAGCTGAAAAAACACCGACGGTGAAGGCGAGGACGGCAACGTGCCAAATCTCAACCACTCCGCTAATTACCAAAAGACCCATGGTCAAAGAGCCAAGCCCCGCACCAATGTTGGTGATGATCAACAGCGTGCGCTTATCAAAGCGATCAGCAAGTACTCCGCCGTAGAGACTTAGAAGAAGTGAAGGCAAAAACTGCAGGGCGGTAATCAGACCCAAAAGCTGTGCGCTGTTGGTGAGCTCTAGAACTAGCCAGTCTTGAGCGATGCGCTGAGCCCAGGTTCCAATGTTTGAAAGCACGCTGGCTGGGAAGAGAACCCGATAGTTGCGGTGTTTGAAAGCTCTAAGTGCGCTTTCTCTGGCCATTCGGCAAGACTACCAACCAGTTGCCCAGGCAAAGCCGATTAAAGGGTTTATCCAATACGCTTGTCCAGTGTCTCGTCGAGGGTTAATACTGTTCCTGCTTACAGGCGTTTTCTGGGGACTCCCATACTTTTTTATCGCTATCGCTCTAGATAGCTTTTCGACCCCAACCATTGTTTTCGCCAGAACCTTTATAGGTGCTTTGGTTTTGGTGCCATACGCCATAATGACCGGTGCCGCTAAGAAGGTGCTCAAGGCCTGGCCCTACGTTTTGCTCTTCGCAGCACTCGAGATGGTTGGCCCGTGGTACCTGATTACCGAAGCTGAAAAATACATTTCGTCCGGCCTTGCCGGATTATTGATTTCCACCGTGCCGTTTTTTGCGGTGGCTATCTTGGCCTTGGTATTCAAGGACCGCACCGCACTGAAGCCGATCCCACTGGCCGGAATGGTCATTGGTTTCCTAGGCGTAATCGCACTAGTTGGAATTGACTCATTCCTAGGCCACGTTGAACCGCTTTGGATCGGCGCTGTCGTCTTGGCAGCCGTTGGTTACGCAATTGCGCCGATCATGGCGAATAACAAAATGACCGATGTCCCAACCAGCGGTGTCATTGGATTCAGCATGGCAATTGTTGCTGCAATTTATGCAATTCCAGCTGCCTTTGAGATCCCTGCTGAAATCGCTGCCCAGCCACCAATTGAGGGCTGGATCGCGCTTTTGGTCTTGGGCTTGATTTGTTCGGCGCTCGCCTTCGTCCTTTTCTTCGAGCTAATTCGCGAGATTGGTCCGGTAAAGGCCAGCCTGATTACCTATGTGAACACCGCAGTTGCCTTGCTGTTGGGAACGTTGTTCCTATCGGAGCCGGTGACTCCGGGTCTATTGATCGGTATCCCCATGATTACCCTGGGTCTTTATCTATCAGCGAAAAAGTAGCGATTGTTGGTACACTAGCTAGGTATGGAATCACTCGTCGCTTTAGTCGCCGGAATCTTTATCGCTCAGATAGCAATCTCGATCCTGAACATTGTGTTGGCCATCCTCTATCGCCGAGGAAAGATAAAGCACTGGATTCCTTCGGTTGCGAATGCGGTCACCGGCATCATCGCGCTGTGGGGGCTTGTAACGGTGTGGGTTATGGCAGTAGCACCGCTGGTGTCTGTACTGATTTCCTCAATCCTGATTACTAGGCCAAGAAAAAATCGGGCCGAATAACTTCATTTGAGCCGGCTTTGAGTTATGTCTAGTGTGTCTAGACAAATATCGTCAACCACGCCTTATATGTTCCTTGGTAGGCTCTTCTTTATGGAAATCACAGCAGAATGCGAGCGTAAAGCTGGAGCTTGGCGCGTCCGTGTACCAGCTTTGGACAACCTGCTGATCTCCACCAAGCGCCTAGATCTTGCCACCGAGCAGATCAAAGACTTAGTTCACGAATACCAGGGTGTTGATCGCTGTGACGTGGTCGTAAAGGTCGAAGCAGCGATGCCAGGGATTATGTGTGATCTTGAGACCGCTCACGTAAAAATTCGTGAGTCGCAGCGACTTCAAGAAGAGGCTTCTAGGGAGATTCGCGATGTCGTTTCCAGGCTCCGCGATGAGGGCCTAAGTATGCGAGACATCGGTGTCTTGCTTCAGATCTCGCCACAGCGTGTGGCTCAGCTAACCGAAACCGCCTAATTCAAGGATCAAATTGAGCAAAAAGCTACTGACCGCAGCATTGATTGCAGCCTCACTCCTACTCACTGGCTGTGCCACTGACACAGCGGCACAAGACCACTCCGATCACATGGTCAGCGAGAACTCCGAGTTCTCAGCAGCCGATGTGATGTTTGCCCAGATGATGATTCCTCATCACCAGCAAGCGGTTGATCTTGGAGTCATCGCCGAAAATGGCGGGGCAAGCCCTGAGGTTCTAGCTCTTGCAAAGGACATTTCACACGACCAGACCCATGAGATCGAGCACATGCAGGCTTGGCTAACTGCGGCCGGTGCGGGAGAACACATGGATCACGATATGGCCATGGATGGAATGCTCACTGAGGCTGAGCTAGAAACCCTAAAAGCAGCCAAAGGCGCAGAGTTTGATCGTCTGTTTCTTGAGGGCATGATTGCTCACCACGAGGGTGCAATCTCAATGGCACAAGACGTTATCGACTCAAAGAACCCTGAGGTTGCAGAGCTTGCCGCCTCAATCATCAAGTCTCAGACCGAGCAGATTGAGTACATGAAAGAGCTGTTGGGAAACTAACTTTCCCAAGGCAAGAGCTAAACGAAGCTGCCGCAGGCGATAACCTTTTGGCATGTTGCTTTCAGATCGGGATATTCGTGCGCAAATCGAGGCTGGCCGAATTGGTCTAGAGCCCTTGAACATAGAGCTAATCCAGCCATCGAGCATGGATGTTCGTCTGGATCGCTTCTTTAGACTTTTTGACAACCACAAGTACCCGTTTATCGACCCGCGCGAGCAGCAGGATGACCTCACCCGCTTTGTTGAGGTCGACAAGGACGAGGCCTTCATCCTGCACCCGGGCGAATTTGTACTTGGTTCAACTTTTGAATTTGTATCGCTACCAAACGACATTGCAGCTCGTCTAGAGGGGAAGAGCTCTCTGGGTCGCCTTGGTCTTCTGACTCACTCGACCGCAGGATTTGTTGACCCAGGCTTCCAGGGCCACGTGACTCTTGAGCTTTCCAACACCGCAACCCTGCCAATCAAGCTTTGGCCGGGAATGAAGATTGGCCAGCTTTGCTTCTTCCAGCTCTCCTCCGCTAGCGAGAATCCATATGGCAGTTCGCAGTATGGCTCTCGATACCAGGGTCAGCGCGGTCCAACCGCTTCGCGCAGCCATCTGAATTTCCAGATCACAGACGTGGGCAACAAACCGCTATAACTCCCTTGCTACTTCAAAGCAGGCCCTAGTCGTTCAGTGCTTTTCTCAAGGACTCGATTTGCGCCTGCGGCAACCCGCTGATGAAACTACTAAAGACCAAATCCGGGTTCCCGGTTTTCTCAAGAGCAGCGAGCATCACCGAAGCGGTGTTCTGCTCGCGAGAGCTGGTTGATTTGAATAGGAAGGTTCGGCCTGAAGCTTGTTCGCGACCAACCAATCCTTTATGGCTAAGTCTTGAGAGCACGGTCAATACCGTTGTGATCGCAAGATCGTCGTCGCCCAAAAGCGCAAGAATCTGCTGAGAGGTTAGGCCCTCAGGTCGATCCCACAGGCAGCCGAGAATCTGTGATTCCAGCTCACCCTGCTTACGCTTATTGCTCATGCGGTAATTCTACAAGGTGTAGAGAACCGAAAGCTGATTAAATCTAGGACTTAGGCGCAATAACTGGCTTGACGGTCAGCAGCAGGATCGCTCCAACTACCAAGATCGCCATCAAGCCCAGGATTCCCCAAATCGGTGAGAAGGACGCGACAAAGAACGTCCAAGCGGCTGGAGCCAAGAAGCTGACCGCACGACCGGTAGTGGCGTAAAGGCCAAAGGCCTCACCCTGCTTATCGTCTGCGGAAAGGCGAGACATCATTGTGCGCGAGGCCGCTTGAGCTGGTCCTACGAAGGTGCAGAGGAAAAGACCGAAACCAAAGAAGGCAATCGTTCCCGCGCTGGCGAAGGCAAATACTCCAAGACCGCCAAGCATCACACCAACAAGCGAGATAAGGACAACGGTTCTCGATCCAATGCGGTCCTCAAGAAACGCTCCGATGAATGCACCAAAGCCAGCAACGACGTTGGCTGCGATGCCAAACAGGATTATCTCGGTGAGACCAAGACCAAATGCTAGGCCACCAAGAACGGCTCCGTAAGCGAAGACACCGTTTAGACCATCGCGATAAACCGCGGAAGAGATCAGGAACTTAAATAGGTTCGGGTTTTCTTTGCTCATCTTCGCGAGCGAGCTGAACAGCTTCGAGTAGGCGGTGAAGATCGATTCCTTCTCGGTGCCGGCAACCGGCTTCGCCTCTGGAACATTCAGCATCAGAGGGATTGAGAAGATCAAGACCCACAACATGCTGATGATCATCACGACTCGGACCGAAAGCGCAGCGGTGTCCGGGATGCCCATTAGTTCCGCACCACCGAATTGGATAATCCAGAGCGCCATAACCAAAAGCACAATGCCACCCATGTAGCCAAGACCCCAACCAAACTGGCTTACCCGACCGCGGTCCTTTGGCTTTGCAACCTCGTTGAGCATTGAGTTGTAGTTGACGGTTGCGAATTCGAAGAAGATTCCACCAACAGCCAAAAGCGTTAGCCCGAAGAAGAAAAAGTCATTGCTTGGCTGCACGAAGAACATCAATCCGATGGTTCCCGCAAACAACCAGGTGTTGATCATCAGCCACATCTTCTTGCGACCGGAGGTATCGGCTCTGCGACCAACAATCGGCGCAATTAGGGCGATCAAGACACCGGCGATGATTCCGGAGATGCCCAACCACGTGCCGGTGTACTGGTCGGCTTCCTCAGGAGAGAGCCCAGTAGGGGCAAATGCGCTGTCGGTGATATAGCGACCGAAGATAAAGGATGTGACAACAGTTGGGAAGGACTGAGATGCCCAGTCCCACATTGCCCAGGAAAGAGTGCCCTTTGGTTTTGATGATGCAACGCTGCGATCTGTCATGTTCGCCACATTACTCCGCCTAACGGGCGTTTTTCTAACCAACACGTGAATTGTTAGATGCAGAGTTGTAATGCATTTCAGACCCCAGCTGAGAGCAAAGTTGAGTCACTCACACTCAACTCTCAGGAATAGTTGCTTGACATTCGGGTTATCTATATGGAAACTTGAGTCTATGTGGCTCAACTTGAGCAACAAAGGCTTCAAATAAAGGAGAAAACAATGGGTAGAGCAGTAGGAATCGACCTAGGTACCACCAACAGCGCGGTAACCGTGTTGGAGGCTGGCGAGCCAAAGGTAATTGCAAACGCAGAAGGCTTTAGAACCACCCCTTCGGTGGTGGCCTTCACCAAGGATGGCAACATCTTGGTCGGCGAGACAGCTAAGCGTCAGAACGTAACCAATGTTGACCGCACCGTATCTTCGGTGAAGCGTCACATGGGCACAACTTGGAAGTTCAAGGTTGACGACAAGGAGTACACGCCTCAGGAGATCTCCGCTCGCATCTTGATGAAGCTAAAGCGCGACGCTGAGACCTATCTCGGCGAGAGCGTGACCGACGCGGTTATTACCGTTCCGGCTTACTTCAACGACGCTGAGCGTCAGGCAACCAAGGAAGCCGGCGAGATCGCTGGCCTAAACGTACTTCGCATCATCAACGAGCCAACCGCAGCAGCACTGGCATATGGCTTGGACAAGGGCAAGGAAGACGAGCTAATCCTCGTATTCGACCTCGGTGGTGGAACCTTCGACGTATCTCTACTAGAGGTCGGCAAGGACGATGACTTCTCAACCATTCAGGTTCGCTCAACCTCAGGTGATAACCGCCTGGGTGGAGATGACTGGGACCAGAGACTGGTTGACCACTTGGTTAAGAAGTTCAAGGAGACCACCGGTGTTGATGTAGCAAACGACAAGATCGCTCTGCAGCGTCTAAAGGAAGCTTCCGAGCAGGCCAAGAAGGAACTGAGCCAGTCGCTATCGACTCAGGTTCAGCTGCCATACCTATCTTTGACCGAATCGGGACCTGCGAACCTGGACGAGACCATCACCCGTGCTCAGTTTGAGTCGCTAACTCAGGACCTACTAGAGCGCACTCGCAAGCCATTCCAGGATGTAATCAAGGAAGCCGGCGTCAAGGTTGGCGACATCGCCCACGTTGTAATGGTTGGTGGATCCACTCGTATGCCAGCAGTCTCCGAGCTAGTGAAGTCACTTCTTGGTGGCCAGGAGCCTAACAAGGGTGTAAACCCTGACGAGGTGGTATCGGTTGGTGCGGCCCTTCAGGCCGGCGTTATCAAGGGCGAGCGCAAGGACGTGCTTTTGATTGACGTTACCCCGTTGGCTCTAGGTATTGAGACCAAGGGCGGCATCATGACCAAGTTGATCGAGCGCAACACTGCCATCCCGACCAAGCGAAGCGAAACCTTCACTACCGCGGATGACAACCAGCCTTCGGTATCGATCCAGGTATTCCAGGGTGAGCGCGATTTCACCAGGGACAACAAGTCGCTTGGAAACTTCGAACTAACCGGTATTGCCCCAGCTCCGCGCGGCATCCCACAGATCGAGGTCACCTTCGACATCGATGCCAACGGTATTGTGCACGTTTCCGCTAAGGATAAGGGAACTGGCAAGGAGCAGTCGATGACCATCACCGGTGGTTCTTCGCTTTCAACCGAAGACATCGAGCGCATGGTTAAGGATGCCGAAGAGCACGCAGCTGAAGACAAGAAGCGTCGCGAAGAGGCTGAGACCCGCAACCAGGCCGAGCAGCTTGCCTACTCGACCGAGAAGCTAATCAAGGACAACGACGACAAGTTGCCTGAAGAGGTAAAGACCGAGGTTCAGGCCGACGTTGATGCCCTCAAGTCAGCACTTGCAGCCGACGACATCGAAGCGGTAAAGAGCGCTCAGGAGAAGCTAATGACCTCTCAGCAGAAGCTAGGCGAGGCAATCTATGCCGCGCAGCCTGCCGAGGGCGAAGCAGCTCCAGAAGCATCCGCCGAAGACGTTGTTGACGCCGAGGTTGTTGAGGATGAGGACGACAAGGACAAGAAGTAATGTCCCAGGACAATCCTCACTCTCAAGATCCTGCGCCTCACGAAGGTGATCAGCCTGAGGAAATGACTGAGGAGGGCTCACCAGTTGAGCCCGAATCAGCCTCCTCAGAGACTGATCTAATCGATCGCGAACTCGAGATCTTCCAGGACATGCAGCGACTGCAGGCAGATTTTGTGAACTACCGAGCACGCGTTGAGCGTGACAGGGGTGCAGAACGTCAGGCAGCAATTGCCGAGGCAATCCGCGCATTCTTGCCGGCCCTTGATGATTTAACCCGCGCCCAGGCGCATGGCGATCTGGAAGAGGGCTCGCTAATGGCCGCAATTGCAACTAAATTGCGAAATGCGGGAGACAAGTTCGGACTGGTCTCATTTGGTGCAAAGGGCGACAAGTTTGACCCTGAGCTTCACGATGCCCTGGTGCAGAACCCAAACCCTGAGGTTACTGAGGCGGTAATCGCGGACGTAATCGAACCCGGCTACCGCATCGGCGAGCGCATGCTGCGCCCGGCGAAGGTAGCAGTATTCGTTCCTGCGGAGTAGGTGAACTAAATGGCATCTCAAGACTGGGTAGAAAAGGATTTCTACAAGATCCTTGGCGTTGCCAAGGACGTTCCCGAGGCCGAGCTAAAGAAGGT
>CAMAQN010000015.1 GCA_945860535.1 Auritidibacter sp. Marseille-P8566 | reverse complement strand
CCTCTTCTAAAGCTGTGCTTCTAGAAGTCCAAAGCCTTTATGAATCGAACCCGGTTGCCAAAGCGATGAGCCGTGATGGCAACTGCCTGTTCCTTGAAGTAGGGGAGTAGCTCCAGGTAGCCAGACTCGGTCGGCTTTTGATCGTAAATCGCAATCTCGCAGCTTGCCAATGCAGAATCAGCAGCAACTGGAGTGGTTGTGCCTATCCAGCGAACTCGACTTTGGGAGCCACCAACTCTGGCTAGCCACTGGGGCTCTGATTCAATCTTTACGCTAACACCAAGCTTCTTTAGCGGCTTGAGTAGTCGCTCTGGGATTTCAAATGCTGAAACCGACCCGTTGCCAAGAGCTGCCATGGTTGCAATCGATCTCCAAGAGTCATATCGAGTTGCTGATTCGCTGATTCTGAGCTCGCAGCCCGCCGGAACATAGCGCAGCACGTTGATCTCGCTTTGCAGACCGCTTGGGTCAGTGCGCTGCGGGAAGTAATCACGTCTAGCAGCGATGTCGTTTTGCAGTCCTCGAGTTAGCGACTCAACCTCTGAGTCAGTTAGTTCGCTCTCTGCCGCCAATGCCAAAATCTGCAACAGCTGCTTGTCCTTAATCACTTCGCGCAACATCGCTGGCCTGGACCCAAAGTCGGTCAGAGTCGCCAGGTAGTTTGGGCCACCAGCTTTTGCGGTTGGACCGATTGAGCTGCGCTTCCAGCCACCAAATGGCTGGCGCTGGACGATTGCGCCGGTGATGGTGCGGTTGACGTAAAGGTTTCCTGCCTGCACCTTGGAAATCCAAAGGTTGATCTCATTCGGTTCTAGCGAGTGAAGACCGGCGGTTAGGCCGTAGTCAACGGCATTTTGTAGCGCAATCGCATCCTCGAGATTACCTGCGGTCATCACCGACAGCATTGGGCCAAAGTATTCGGTTTTGTGTGACCTAGAGCCTGGACGAACCCCGGTCCGAATTCCAGGAGACCAAAGCTTGCCTGAGTCATCAAGCTTCTTTGGCTCTAGTAGCCATTTCTCGCCGCGCTCAAGGCTGGTTAGTCCCTTTAACAGCTTGCCCTGTGGTGCCTCAATAACAGGTCCCATTTGGGCCATTGGGTCTTGCGGGTGAGCCACGTGAATCGACTTGACCGCATCTTCTAACTGGCGCATAAATCGCTTTGATTTAGCAACCGAGCCAACCAAAATTACGAGTGAAGCGGCAGAACACTTTTGACCGGCGTGGCCAAATGCCGAGTAGGCAATGTCCTTGACCGCAAGGTCTAGATCCGCGTTCGGGGTCACGATGATCGCGTTTTTACCACTGGTCTCCCCGAACAGTCTTAGGTTCGGGTTGAACTTGCGAAATCGCTCAGCAGTCTCAAAACCACCGGTCAGGATCACCTGGTCCACATCAGGATGTGAGATCAGCTGCGCGCCAAGGGCGCGCTCTGCAAGCTGAATCGGCACCAAAACACCCGCCGGCAAAACCTCATTCAATAGTGATGCAACTACCGCACCACATCGAGCAGCCTGACCCGCAGGCTTGAAGACCACCGCGGAACCAGCTGCAATAGCGGCAAGAGCGCTGCCGGCAGGAATAGCGATTGGGAAATTCCAAGGAGGGGTGACCAGAGTAACTCTTCTTGGCTTTGCCACGGCGCCATCGATCTCGGAGAGCTTTTTGGCCTGCTCTGCGTAGTAGTGAGCAAAGTCGATGGCCTCTGAAACTTCGGCATCCGCCTGGTCAAAAGCCTTACCGGTCTCGCTCATCGCAACCTCAATGAGGTCGGCTCGGTTGCGCTCTAGCAACACACCAATTTGATGTAGGAGAGCGGCTCTTTCGTAAGGGTCGCGCTTACCCCACTCAATTCCAGCCTGCTCGGCAGTGGCAATTGCTTCGTTTAGCGCAGTCTCGGTTTCGATGAACTGTTTTTCAATCTCAAGCTTTCCAAGTCGAGAGGAGCCACTGCGCTTGATGATCTCGTAAGCCCAGATTCTGTTACCAGCTAGGGCCGGGTCAGTGTCTGGAGCATTCCCAAATCCAGCTGCCGGGGTCACTGCCGAGTCATTACGACGATCCTGCAGGCGATTTGGAATTGGAACCTGGTCATCCAGCATCGACATGGAGGCTACGAAGCGGTTCTTCTCAATATCGAACGACTCTTGCTTGCTCAGCTGGAATGCATTGGAGAGGAAGTTTTCCTTGCTGGCACCCTCTTCAAGTCTGCGAATCAGGTAGGCAATAGCAACGTCAAACTCTTGCGGGTGAACCACCGGTGTGTAGAGAACTAGTGAACCGACACTGTGGCGAACTACCTCAGCCTGCGCTGGAGCCATACCGAGCAGCATCTCGACATCCATCCCGTTTTCAATACCGCGCTGCTGAGACAGCGTCCAGGCAAAAGCGAGGTCAAAAAGATTATGTCCGGCAACACCAATCCGAACATTCTGAATGCGATCTTGGGTAAGTGCGTAGTTCAGCACGCGCTTGTAGTTGGCGTCAGCAGCGGATTTCGACTCAACAGTTGCCAGTGGCCAGCCATGCATTTCGGCATCGACCTGCTCCATTGGCAAGTTCGCACCCTTTACGACTCTTACCTTGATTGCAGCACCACCGGCAAGGACTCTGAGGGCAGCCCACTGCTGGAGGTCGATCATGGCTCGAAGCGCGTCAGGTAGATATGCCTGTAGCACGATTCCAGCAGGCAGTGATTTGAACTGAGGCTTGGACAAAATGCGCTTAAAGACCTCGATTGTGAGATCTAGATCGTGGTACTCCTCCATGTCCAAGTTGATGAACTTGTTGGCACCATCACGCATCGCGAGTTCGTAAAGCGGAGTTAGCCGCTCAACAACCTCAGTGACGTTTTCCTCAAATGCCCACTTGGAGTGTGGGGCAGTGGTGGCAGAAACCTTCAGGGAGATGTAGTCAATGTCCTTGCGGCTCAGAAGCTCCGCAGTTTTATTGAGTTTGCGCTTGGCCTCAAGATCTCCAAGCACAGCCTCGCCAAGCAGGTTGATGTTGAGCTTCGCTCCCGACCCCTTGATTCTTCGAAGCGCAGGACCGAGTTTCCCCATCGATGCGTCGATCACCAGGTGGCTCACCATATTCCTAAGCACCTTGCGGGCAATTGGCACAACTATCTGTGGGAACAGCGGAGCAAACACCGCGCCTAGGGAAATTAGAAAGCGAAGTGCGAAGGGCAAGAACTTAGGCGTTAGCTTGCGAAGTTGGTTTAGATTCTTGGCGGCAACTCTTTTATCTTCTGGGCGAATCACGCCATCAACGAATCCAACCGCAAATTCGAGTCCGTTTGAGTCCTGTAGTAATCCCGCTAGACGCTTGGACGCCTTTGGAGTCGGCAGCTTTGCTGCCTCTTCAATCCATTTTTGGGTCTGGGCAATAGCCGCCTCGATCAGTTCTTCTCTGCCTTGAATGGCAGGAATCTGAGTTGTGCTGAGCGACATTGGTCCCCTTGAAGCCGGAATGATATTTGCAACATTAACTCTAACCATTTCGAGGCAATAGAATTGGCACCTTGCCCTCGTAGCTCAGTGGATAGAGCAAGAGCCTTCTAATCTCTTGGTCGCAGGTTCGATTCCTGCCGAGGGCGCTTTTCGTACCCGCTGGCATCCGGTTTGATGCTATAAAGAGAGCATGCGCAAACTATTGGGCCTCACCCGCTACGCGGTTATCGTGCCAGCTATCGCCTCCATCATTGGAGCACTACTTTTGATGCTCCGCGGCTCGGTCGCCATGATTCAGGTGGTCTATGACACCGTGGTGAATCAGGCATACCTCAAGGACACCATCGTGGAGGTACTTACCGCAGTAGATGCAATCCTGCTGGGAACAGTGCTCTTGGTTATCGGATACGGTCTCTACGAGTTGTTCGTTGATGAAGACATCGAAGTCCCGGTTTGGTTGCAGGTTCGAGACCTGGATGACCTCAAGTCCAAGCTAATTGGCGTAATCGTAGCGATCATTGCAGTTGTGTTTGTTGGAGTCTTTGTCGATGCAAAGCGCGGCGCTGACGTGCTCGCTTACGGTGTTGCGGCCGGAGCAATTGTTGCCGGTTTGGCACTATTTGCCTACGCGACCAAGAAGCCACCTAAGGAAAAATCAATTCCAACAAAGTAATTGGTTTTTACGCTTAGCAATCTCAACCAATACAGACGAATCTAACTAGCAACTACCTTGAACGCTGGCGATTGCGGTTAGCGTTCGCAGGCCTTGCAGGCTTTGCAGTTCGCTCCTGATTACCACCCTGAACATTCGGTCTGCCAGATTTTGGCTGGGCCGGACCAGATTGCTTTAGGGCACGCTTGCGTTGGGCATTGCGACCATTCGAGGTTCCGCCACCACCCTGAGGCTGTGGAGCTTCTGCTACCGGCTTGACGTATGGTGCAACCTCACCAATAAGAGCGACAACCTCATCGGACTTCGCGCTAACGCGCATCGGAACCATATTGATCTTTGCCATCTTGAGAAGGTCAGTAACATCTTTTAGCTGCTCAGGCAGTGTGATGGTAACTACGTCACCCTCAGCACCGGCTCGAGCGGTTCTGCCGGAGCGGTGAAGGTAGGCCTTGTGCTCGGCAGGTGGGTCAACGTGAACCACAAGGTCTACAAAGTCAACGTGTACGCCTCGAGCAGCCACGTCGGTAGCGACCAAAACCTTTACCTTGCCCTCACTGAACGCAGCCAGGTTGCGGTCACGTGCCGGTTGGGACAGGTTGCCATGAAGGTCAACCGCTGGGATCCCGGCCTGGGTCAAAGTACGCGCCAGCTTCTTTGCAGTGTGCTTGGTGCGCATAAACAGAATTCTTCGTCCAGTGCCAGAGGCAAGGGCGTGAATTAGCTGTTTCTTTGATTGCGCATCCGACGCCTCGAACACGTGGTGAGTCATCTGGGCGACAGGGGAGTTGACCTCATCAACTGAGTGCATGACCTGGTTCGAGAGGAACTTGTCTACGAGCTTGTTCACGCCGTTGTCCAAAGTTGCCGAGAACAACAGGCGCTGTCCACCCGAAGGGGTAGCGTTCAAGATTCTGGTCACACCAGGCAAAAATCCAAGGTCTGCCATGTGGTCGGCTTCATCCAAAACTGTGACCTCAATGGCATCGAGTTTTAGAAAACCCTGAGCCATTAGGTCTTCAACGCGACCTGGGGTGGCAACGATGATTTCAACACCCGCCCTAAGGGCCTGAACCTGGCGCTGCTGAGAAATTCCACCAAAGATTGTGGTGACCCTAAGGTTCATAGCCTCAGCAATTGGCTGCAGGGTCTGGGTGATCTGAGTAGCAAGCTCTCTGGTTGGTGCAAGCACCAAGCCGCGAGGCTTGCGATCTGAGTTTCCGCGCTTTCCACCAAGCCTTGCAACCATCGGAATGCTGAAGGCGAGGGTTTTACCAGAACCGGTCTTACCGCGGCCTAGAACGTCCCTGCCGGCAAGTGTGTCGGGCAAGGTGTCAACCTGAATAGGAAAAGGGGAGTCAATACCCTGAGCGCTGAGCACGTCTGCAATCGCTGCAGGCACGCCAAGATCGATAAATGATTTTTGAGACATAAGTTTTGTAATTGCTTTCATTCGATGGCTAATGCATCGATTTGTTGGACGAGCCTTTTGGCTCGAAATGGCGTACGCATCATTTGATGCATTCGTTCGCCGAAGGAAGAGAGAATCCACAGAAAGTGGAAAAGCGTTCTACGACGCAATGTTGCGGTTTCCCGCTCATTACCTAAAGCCTAGTCCAGCTGGCCTTTTTCCGAAGGTTTATTTCCCGTGGGAGCGTTGGAGGCTAGTGAAACACGGCCTCATAAAGCATGTAGAGACCTAGGAGTGTAAGTGCAAGTCCACCAATGCCGCGGAAGGTCGCAAGGCGCTGGTGGGAGCTAGCAAGCCAGCTTCGTGCCTGTCCAGCAGCAATTGCATAGACCGAGTCAGAGAGGACGCCAATAACGCTAAAAATGGCTCCCAGCAGCAACATTTGGATGACCGGATTACCTAGTTCTGGGGATGTGAATGACGGCAGAGCAGCGATAAAGAACACGAAGGTCTTGGCATTTGTGATGCCAACCACAAATGATTGTCGAACCACCATTGTGGCGCTGCTGCGCTCCGCCTCCACGTCCAGATCAAAGTCGGCACGAGAAAGAATGGCCTTAACTCCGAGGTAAATGATCATCCCAGCACCAAAGACCCGAATAGCCAAAAACAATAGCTCCGACTGCTGAATCGCAACCCCAAGGCCGAGTGAAATAACAACAATCTGGATGCCGACGCCGAAGGCATTGCCCAAAACGCTCAAAAGTGCCGCCTTGGTTCCCAAAATTAGTGCTCTACCAATGGTGAAAAGCACGCCGGGCCCTGGAACCACAATGATTACTAGCGCTAGCACCAGGAATGCTGTGAGGTTTGAGGAGCTAGGAAGCACGATTAGAGCGCTGCGGCCAAAGCGATGTCGACCATATTCCTAAATCCAGTCTCGCGCTCTTCCGAGGACGTCGAGGCAGAGCCGTCCATTAGGTCGGAAACGGTCAGAATGGAGAGCGCTTTTCGGCCAAATCTTGCAGCCAGAGTGTAGAGCTGGCTGGTTTCCATCTCCAGCGCCAAGATACCGAGCTTTTTCCACTGCTCCAAAGAATCAGTTTCGTCGTAGAAGAGATCACCTGATACGACACCACCGATGTGGAAGTCGATGCCCATGGTTCTCGCCTTGGCAACTGCCTTTTCAAGTAGTTCATAATCCGCGATAGGGGAGAAGTCCAAGCCGTTTGTCGCTCTGCGATTGATTGCCGAGTCGGTTGAGGCTGCCATTGCAATAACAACATCGCGCAGCTTGGTTGGCGCTAGTCCACCCGAGGTGCCAACGCGAATTGCAGTCTGAACCCCGTAATCGTTGAAAAGCTCATAAGCGTAGATGCCAATTGAAGGAGCACCCATTCCGGTGCCCTGCACAGAGATTCGCTTACCTTGGTAAAGACCTGTAAAGCCGAGCATATTGCGAACGCTCGAGTAAAGGGTTGCGTTCTCAAGTAGGTTCACGGCAATCCACTTTGCGCGCAGTGGATCTCCTGGAAGTAGCACGACCTCGGCTATTTCGCCTGGTTTGGCTCCAATGTGAGTGCTCATGTGAGCTCGAACTGTCCGCCCTCAATCTGACCCTGCTTGCGGTACAGATCCAGTTTTTGGCGAGTGTCTTGAATGTCCAAGTTGCGCATGGTGAGCTGACCGATACGGTCGGCCGGTCCAAAAGCAGAATCCTCGGTGCGCTCCATGGAGAGCTTCTCTGGGTGATAGCTAAAGTTCTCACCCTCGGTCGAAACAATCGTGTAGTCATCGCCGCGGCGAAGTCGCAAGGTGACCGAGCCGTTGATTGCGCTGGCAACCCAATTGGTTAGTGATTCGCGGAGCATCAAGGTCTGCGGGTCTAGCCAACGGCCTTCGTAAAGCAAACGGCCCATGCGACGACCCTCAGCGTGGTAGTTCGCGATGGTGTCCTCGTTGTGGATCGCGCTCATAAGACGCTCATAAGCAATGTGAATCAGAGCCATTCCAGGAGCCTCGTAGATCCCGCGACTCTTGGCTTCGATGATTCGGTTCTCGATCTGATCGCTCATGCCTAGGCCGTGACGGCCACCAATGGCATTTGCCTCCATGATTACGTCCGCAGCTGAAGCCAGCTTCTTGCCATTGATGGCAACCGGCCGACCCTGCGAGAAGGTGATCTTGACGTCTTCGGTCTTGATTTCAACACTTGGATCCCAGAACTTTACGCCCATGATCGGTTCAACGATCTCATAGGAGGTGTCGAGATACTCAAGAGACTTAGCCTCGTGGGTGGCACCAAGCATGTTGGCATCGGTTGAGTAAGCCTTTTCTTTACTGGCTCGGTAGGGGAGCTTTCGCTCCTGTAACCACTCGCTCATCTCGTGGCGACCACCAAGTTCGGTGACAAAGTCAGTATCCAACCAAGGCTTGTAAATCTTTAGGTTTGGGTTTGCCAAAAGGCCATAGCGGTAGAAGCGCTCGATGTCATTGCCCTTATAGGTTGAGCCATCGCCCCAAATCTCAACGCCGTCTTCGCGCATTGCTCGAACTAAAAGTGTGCCGGTTACAACACGTCCCAATGGAGTGGTGTTGAAGTAAACCTTGCCGCCGGTGCGAATGTGGAAAGCGCCGCATGCAATAGCTGCTAGACCTTCTTCGGCCAGTGACTCACGGCAGTCAACCAAACGACCAGCCTCAGCGCCATATTCGGTTGCGCGAGCGGGGATCGAATCGATGTCATCCTCGTCGTACTGACCAAGGTTCGCGGTGTAGGCATAAGGAATTGCACCTTTTTCGCGCATCCACGCGACCGCAACTGACGTGTCGAGACCGCCAGAAAACGCGATGCCGACCTTTTGACCTACTGGGAGAGAAGCTAGAACCTTAGACACAGGCTCTAGGGTAACGGAAAACTTACCGTTACGCCCTTGCCATCGCACTTCGGAGGGTATCCAGACCTAGACCACCAAGGTTCAGTGCGGTCTTGTGGAACTCCTTGATGTCAAAGCTTGCTCCCTTTCGAGCTGCGTAGTCATCGCGAATCTGCTCCCAGATACGCTGACCTACCTTGTAGCTCGGGGCCTGTGCTGGCCAGCCGAAGTACCTGGTTACCTCAAAGCGCACAAACTCTGGGCTCATGTTTACGTTGCTGCGCATGAAGTTCAGTGCGTAGTCAAAGTCCCAAACCCCGGTGCCCTCAAGGTTCTGCTTGCCAAGGTGCACACCGATGTCTAGCACCACACGAGCAGCGCGCATACGCTGACCATCTAGCATGCCTAGGCGATCTGCAGGGTTTGATAGGAAGCCAAGCTCCTCCATCAAGCGCTCTGCATACAGTGCCCAACCCTCACCGTGACCCGAGGTCCAAGAGGAGAGTCTGCGCCAGGCATTGAGGGTGTCGCGAATGTAGGTGGCTTGCGCGACCTGCAGGTGGTGTCCTGGAACACCCTCGTGGTAAACGGTGGTGGTTTCACGCCAGGTGTCAAACTCGGTAACGCCAACCGGTACCGACCACCACATTCTGCCCGGACGGGAGAAGTCGTCCGATGGACCGGTGTAATAAATGCCACCGTGCTGAGTTGGAGCGATCATGCACTCAAGCTTCTTGATTGGATCTGCGATCTCAAAGTGAGTCCCAGATAGCTTGGCGATTGCCTCATCGCTTAGCTTCTGCATCCACTTCTGCAAAGCATCGGTGCCGTGCAGCTTGGTGCTTGGGTCATTCTCGAGATGCTTCACGGCTTCTGCAACCGATGCACCTGGCTTGATCTCATTTGCTACCGCGGTCTGCTCAGCTACGACTCGAGCAAGTTCTTCCTTGCCCCACTCGTAGGTCTCGTCTAGGTCCACGGTAGCCCCTAGGAAACGGCGGCTGAGAATCTGGTAGCGCTCACGGCCAATTGCATCAGGTGAGGTGCTGCGTGGCAGCAGGCCCTTTAGGTAGTCGCCAAATTCGGCATAGCCAGCGGTTGCTGAAACGGCTGCCTCCGCTAGTTGCTTTTTTAGCGACTCTGGAAGTTCTCCGCTTTCGGCCTTGGCGTTTTTAGCAAAGGTGTGGAAGAAGCCATCAGCTGTGGTGATCTGCTCAGCCTGCTTGATTACCTCAGTGAGCTGACGGGCTGCTGGCGCGTCATTGCGCTTAGCTCCCTCTTCAAGGCTTCTGGCATAGCCGCGAAGTGACTCGCCAACCTTGGACATTCTCGATGACAGGTTCTCCCAGTCCTCAACAGTTGCGGTAGGGGAGATGTCAAAAACATCACGGACACCCTGAGCAGCAGATGCAATGTTGTTTAGGCTACGGAAGGCAAGGCCTGAATCGTAGGTCGCGATCTCACCTTTGAGCGAGAAGAGCATGGCCTCTTTGGTAACCATGTCAATGTCATCTGCTGGGGTTAGTGCTTCAAGCTTGGCAATGACCGCTTTGATGTCGGTTTGCTCTTGAGCTAGGGCCTCTGGAGAGTAATCATCCATATCTCCTTCGCCACCTGGGTAGCCGATAGATGTGGCGAATGATGGGTATGTGGCCGCTTGATCCTTTACCAATTGGTTGGCAAGCTCGTCGATCTGAGTTTCTGCACGCTTCATTGCGGAGTCCTTTCAACCCCACAATGTTGCCACACTTTCTAGTCCTTGAGAACCTTGAAGGTTGCAAGGGTTCGATCATCCACAAATGCAATTCGTGTGCCGGAATCGCGAGCGTCCAAAAGGGCGTCCATCGCGCTCCGGGTGATTCGCTCACCTGGAGAGAGCACTGGCACTCCAGGAGGGTAAGGGCAGATCAACTCTGCGCTGACTCGACCAACTGCATCCTGCGCCGCTACCACCTCGTAAGGGGCAAAGAACGCCTCACGAGGAGTGGTGACTACCTCAGGCTCAATCGCGAACGCAGCTGCAATCTTGATTGGTCTTGGTTCCCCGCGGTACTTCTCCACTAGTTCAATGATTCGAGCGACAAGGTTATCGATGCGTTGTGGGGTGTCGGCGAGGGTAATCATCGGAATGATCACGTCTTTGTTTGCCATCTCGAGGTCAATGTTTGCGGCAAGTAAATCTGCCTCCACCAAATTGCCATCCGCTCCAGTTTCACTGAGCAGTATGACCATCTTGAGTGGATCGATGTATTCGCCATCAATAACTGGAATGCCGGCCGATCGCAAAGCTTGTCTTCCCTTAGCGGTTGCTTCAATCACCGGTGCCAAAAGCTCATACCCGTGGCGCTGCATGAGGGCGCGGGCAGCATCAATTGAAGCCAAGATTCGTCCCGACATCGAGGTGGTTTGGGTGGAATCAAAAGTCTTATTCAGCCTTGAAAGGTCAACAAAGTCACCTTTTGCCAGCACGAAGGAGGCTTGCGAATAACTAGGCAGTGTCTTGTGAGCGCTGGTGACAACAATGTCGGCACCTTCATCCAGCGGATTCTTAGGCAGATCCGGGTGGAATCCAAAATGAGCCGCCCAGGCAGCATCAACAACCAGTGGAATACCAAAGTCATGGCAGGCAGCCGAAAGCCTTGGGATATTCGACATGGTGCCCACGTAGCTCGGCTCACCAATTAGAACCGCCTTGGCGTCTGGGTGCGCCTCCAGAGTCTCGCGCAGGCGAGTAGAGCGTAAGTATTCTGGCAGTCCAGTTGCTGGGTTTATCTCGGGCCTCACCCAAACCGGGACTACTCCGGCGTAAACCATGCCAACTAGGACTGATTTGTGGAGGGTCCTTGAGACGATGACTTTATCCCCCGGGCCAGCAACTGCCATCACGGCTGCGTGATTGGTTCCGGTGGAACCGTTTACTCCAAAGCGGCAAAGTTCTGCGCCCCAGAGTTTGGCCGCCAGAGCCTCTGCCTCAAGAATCAGTGAGGGGCTAATGCGATTTGGGTGATTGCCTGGAAGTACCGGAATATCGCCATCAACGATAGGTCCCGTTAGGTCAGTTCGGCCTTTATGGCCTGGGATCTGGAAAGGATATCTCTCGGATGTGATGTCTCTAATCCACGCGTCTAGCAATGGTGCGGAGCTTCTAAGCCCCATCGGGTCATTTGGATCTAGCAGTGTGGCTGCGCCAAAAGCGTGCTCGGACAATCACTCTCACTTTCAAAATCGATCAAAGCCCAAAGATTACGGCAATTATGTTTTGAGGGACAGAAAGTTCTGATGAATTCTTTAGCGAGCTTTCCAAAGCTGAGGCGCAAAGCGCTTGCGGAGTGAGTTAAATGCCATTGCTCGTTGTTGCCTCTCGGGTAGGGGAAATCAGTCGAAGAACATCCGACCACAACTTTGTTTCCGTTTTATTAAACCAGTTAATTCTCAAAAAGCCGGTTGCTGCTGCGTGATGCAGTGAATTCCCCCACCACGTTTAAATAACTCTTTGGCATCAATCAGCACAATTTCTCGTCCCGGGTATACATCGCGCAGGATTGCCTTGGTTTCTTTATCCCGCGGATCATCGAAAGCGCAAAGCAAAACCCCGTTATTTAGCACGTAGTGATTTATGTAGCTGTAATCCACAAAACCCTCGCCATCGCGAAGTGTTTCGGGAGCGGGGATGGATAAAACTTCCACTCCGGCGCGAATAAAAGTCTCTCGAACTTCTGCGGACACAAGGTAATCCGGGTGGTTTGGGTTTCTTTGATCGTGATACAGCACTCGACCGTCAGGGGCAAAACATGCCACGATGTCGACGTGGCCCTGGGTGCCAAACTCCTCGTAGTCACGAGTTAGTCCTCGTTTTAGCCAAATTGCTTTGCTGGTGCCGAGTTTTTGATGAATCTCCTGCTCAACCTGGTCCTTGGACCAAGTTGGGTTTCTGCCTTTTCCGAGCTGAACGGTTTCGGTGAGCAAGACAGTTCCATCGCCGGAGATGTGAATACCTCCACCTTCATTCACCATTTCGGAGTCAATCCGGGTGGCTCCAGATTCTTTGGCGATAGCACCAGCAAGCTTCGAGTCTTTGCCAAACTCAGCCCAGCCTTGGGCGCCCCAACCGTTGAAGACCCAGTTCACCGCGCCTAATTTGCCATTGTCGGTAACGAAGGTTGGACCAGAATCTCGCATCCAAGCGTCATCAATCGGGATTGGCATCAGTTCAATTTGACCGGAGAGATATTTCTTTGCAATTGATTCATCACCTGGGTTTACCACCACGGTGACTCTTTCAAACTCGCTTGCCTGGTTGGCAACATTTGCCCAGGTTGATCTTGCGGCTTCGTGTTCGCCCTCGGTATCACCCAGGGTGTAGCCGGAGGTTGGGAAAGCTAGCCAGGTGCGCTCATGCTTCTCCCACTCGGGTGGCATTCTCCAGGTCATTTGATTAGCCCCGGAATCCCACCGTTTACGCCTTTGCCACTCTCGGTTCGCTCATTGACACGGGGAGCAGTGAGTGGAGCATAGGTGTCTGGTCTTCGGGTGCCAAAAAATGGAAAGAGCTCTAACCAGTCGCGGCGCTGGTCAAGATCCAGATCGGCAACCAATACCTCATCGCCCTCTCTGGCAGCCTGGGCCAAGATGCGACCGTATGGGTCAACAATGAAGCTCGAACCATAGAAGTCGATGATCCCTTCGTTGCCCCAGCGGTTTGGCACCACGATGAAAAGCCCATTTGCGATGGCGTGTCCAATAATGGTCTGACGCCAAAGGGGCTCGGTGTCGAAATCTGGATGGTCTGGCTCAGAGCCAATCGCAGTTGGGTAGCAAAGGATGTCTGCTCCAGCCAGTCCATACGCGCGAGCAACCTCAGGGAACCACTCGTCCCAACAGGTTGGAAGGCCAAGTGAAGGAGTGCCAGGCAGGCCTAATTCGTAGGTTGGGTATGGATCTTTGTTTGGACCCTCTTGGAAGTACTTGTCCTCGAAGTAACCTTCGGTCACTGGAATGTGAAGCTTCGGTGTTTTACCCACTAGCTGACCGTGGTCATCAATCACGATTGCGGTGTTTAGGCCCCTGCCATCGGCAAAGCCAGTTGCCTCATACAACGATGCGTGAATGAAAATCTTGAGTTCCTGCGCAAGGGCCGCCACAAACCCAAAGGTCTCTCCGCCAACCAGTGGCTCTGCGGTGTCGCTCGGAACACCGGTTGGGCAAACATCCGCCGGGTATCGAGATAGCGTGAGCTCTGGCAGGAACACAATCTTCGCGCCTGCCTCGCAGGCTTCTCGAATGCCGAGTTCTAGGTTTGCGAGGTGTTCGTTTTCATCACTGCGCCAGCTCACCTGCACCGCTGCAACGCGCACCACAGCGCGTTCAGGTGCTGACTTACGAGCTGGAGATGCAAGGTTTTCGGCAATGGTTAGCTTCATGATTACTCCATGAAATCGAGAATCTTCACCAGATCCTCATACTTGGTCAGCGGGTTCACGATTGCAAAGCGAGTGTTTGGTTTCCCTAGGTGACTAGAGGGAACCACAAAGGCAAATTGGTCACTCAGCAGCTTCTCGGACCAAGCTTCATATTGAGCTAAATCCCAACCATTGCGCTCGAAAACCACCACCGAGAGTTGCGGGTCGCGCACCAACTTGAGGTAGCTGCGCGAGCTAATCTCCTGAGCAATCTGTTTTGCCAAATCTACGTTTGCGGATATCGCCTGGCGATAAAGCTCGACGCCGTGGCTGGCCATTGAGAACCAAAGCGGTAAGCCTCTCACCCTGCGAGTGAGGTTGAAGCCGTAGTCGCTTGGGTTGAATTCTCCGGCGTGGTTTAGCACCTCAAGGTATTCGCCGTGTTGAGTATGGGCGAGGCGCGCATACTCAGGTTCGCGGTAGACCAGAGCACAGGCATCAAATGGTGCGAAGAGCCACTTGTGCGGATCGACAATGAAGGAGTCAGCATGCTGCACGCCTTTATAAAGGTGCTTGAGTTCCAGCGCCAAAATTCCGGCTAGACCGTAAGCACCATCGACGTGGAACCAAAGGTCGTGGTCCTTGGCAACTTGGGCTAGGCCCGCAAGGTCATCCACGATTCCGAAGTTTGTAGTGCCGGCGGTGCCAACGATTGCAAATGGCGTTAGTCCCTGGGCTAAGGCTTCTGTGACTGCCTTCTGAGCCGCAGCTTTTCCTAGCGATCCGCTTTGACCAGCTTGAGCAATGACGACCTCACAGTCCATCACCTTTGCTACTGCCTTGACGGAAGAGTGCGCCTCAGAGCTGCAAATAATCGCCCAGTGCTGTTTACCAAGTTTGGTTTTTGCCTTTTCGCGCGCAGTAACCAAGGCACTCAGGTTGCCAAGAGTTCCACCCTGAACAAACAGTCCACCAGAGCCCTCTGGCAAACCACACTCGGAAGCTAGGAAACTGAGCACCTGGTTCTCGGCAAATACTGCTCCTGCGCCTTCTTTCCAGCTTCCTCCGTAAATCGAGCTGGCCGATACCACGAGGTCAAACATGGTTGAAAGCTCGGTGGGAGCGGTTGGGATAAAGGAGAGGTAGTTGGGGTGGTCTGTGGAGATAGTTGCTGGGGCTAAGACATCTGCAAAGAGTTTCAGAGCTGCTTCGCCACCAAGTCCCTGCTCGGTAATGGTTTGCCCCGCGAGCTCGTTTAACTCTTCCAAAGACCTAGGACCATCAAGCGGCGGATCGACATCGATACGATCTGATGCATAATGGAAAATGGCGTTTCTCACCCTCGGGCTTAGCCCGGATTGGTGCATGGCGTCTGTCACAGGTCTCCTTCGACGGATACCTACTCTACTTAGCCAAGCGGTCCCTTGTGAAAGTGATCGAAAACGATGTTCGTTCTGGTGTTGGCAACCGATGCGTTATTGGAGAGCTGCTCGAGCACAAACTCTCGAACCTCGTCCGAATTTCTAACAGCAACATGAACTATGAAGTCCTCGGCTCCGCCTAGGAAAAAGATCTGAATGACCTGGGGGTTATTGCGCATCTGAGCCATGAATTCGCTCAGGTTTGCCCTGGCCCCGGCCCTCAGCGTCACGGAAATTAACGCCTGCAATTGAAGCCCAAGCGCTTCGGGTGCAATCTCAGCGGTAAAGGACGTGATCACCCCGGACTGAACCAGGGACCTAACTCGACCCAGGCAAGTGGACTGCGCAAGCCCAACCTGTTCAGCCAGTTCAGCATTAGATATGCGTCCGTTTTGGGCCAGCAGGGCAAGGATTGAGCGGTCCAACTCATCAAGTTGCGGGAAGTTCTGAATTTTCTTCGAATCCAACAAGTTTTTTCCTGTCTTTTTAGAATAAAAAGCGCAAATTGCTTATGATTGTAAATCTTCTTCGATATTACATCCGCTATGTCGAATTATTCGCGAGAATCAAAGAATTCGAATCAAGGAGTCAAAGTGCTAGTTGGCGTGCCAAAAGAAATCAAGAACAACGAAAACCGCGTGGCGATGACGCCAGCTGGCGTTTTTGAATTGGTAAACCGCGGTCACCAGGTGTTGGTCGAGACCAGTGCCGGTATTGGCTCCGGTTTTTCGAATCAGGACTATCTAGCAGCTGGCGCGAAGATCGTGGAGACTGCCAAAGAGGTTTGGGCTCAAGCCGAGATGATTGTGAAAGTAAAAGAGCCCATCGCAGCCGAGTACCCGCACATGCGCAAGGGACAGGTGCTATTTACCTACCTGCATCTAGCAGCCTCGAAGGATTGCACCGATGCAATTATTCAAAGCGGAACTACCGCGATTGCCTACGAAACAGTTCAACTGGCTAATCGCCAGTTGCCACTGCTTCAGCCGATGAGTGAGGTTGCCGGAAGGCTCTCCGCTCAGATTGGTGCCTACCAACTGATGAAGACCAACGGTGGCGTTGGTGTCCTCATGGGTGGAGTTCCAGGAACTCCCCGCGCCAAGGTGGTTGTAATCGGCGGTGGTGTCGCAGGAACCGAGGCTGCTTTGGTGGCCAACGGTATGGGTGCCGATGTGACCGTAATTGATCTATCGCTTCCTCGACTTCGCGAACTAGATGCGAGATTCAACTCTGAAGTTCAAACGCGAGTTTCCACCGCTTACGAAATTGCAGAGCAGCTCAAAGATGCTGACCTAGTAATTGGTTCCGTGTTGATCCCTGGTGAGCGCGCTCCAAAGTTGGTTACGGATGAGATGGTGAAGAACATGAAGCCGGGCGCGGTTCTGGTTGATATCGCAATTGACCAGGGTGGCTGTTTCGAACACTCTCGCCCTACCACTCACGATGAGCCGACCTATCAGGTTCACAACACCACCTACTACTGCGTGGCGAATATGCCTGGTGCCGTTCCTGCGACCTCGACCAGAGCGCTAACTAATGCGACTTTGCCATATGTGATTGCACTTGCCTCGAAGGGCTGGAAAAAGGCACTTAGGGACGATGCAGCATTGGCACTTGGACTCAATGTCCACGATGGGCTAGTGACTAATGCAGGTGTTGCCCAGGCGTTCCCAGAGCTTGCCACCGCAACTGTCGAATCGGTAGTCGCCTAGTTCTTTTTGCGTCCGCGAAGCCATAGAAATACAACGATTCCCAAGGTGCCGAGGATCAGTACCCAAAGAGCAATAGTTCGTTCTTGAGCGATTGCCTCACAGGATGTCCAACCTGGTTGCTGAGCACTTGGCGTGCAGGTGGTCGGATCAAAAAAGCCAATAACCCAAGCCAAAATGCCGACCCCGGTAATGGTGGCCAGCATGGCTAAAGAGTTATTGCGCAATAGAAGTTAGTTCTGAACTTGCTTGGACATCTCGGCGCGAACCTCATCCATGTTCAGATCCTTCACCTTGCCAATTAGATCGGCAAGCGCTGGGGCTGGTAGTGCTCCGGCCTGGTTGAACAACAAGATTCCATCGCGGAAGATCATCAAGGTCGGGATTGAGGAAATGCCCACCATGCCGGCAAGCTCCTGCTGGGCTTCGGTGTCTACCTTGCCAAAACGAATGTCTTGATTTTGCTCAGACGCATCTTCGAAAATGGGCCCGAACATGCGGCAAGGGCCGCACCATTCTGCCCAGAAGTCGACAATTGTGATGCCTTCTTCTTTGATGGTGGTCTCAAAAGATTCGAGGGTTAGTTCCATAGTTGCCATGGTTTACTCAACTACTTTCTGACTTGGTTGCTTCCGCGCGGTCTGCGCGATCAAAATTCCAATGACGACCACGATACCGCCCAGCGCCTGAGTCAAGGTAATAATTTCACCCAACCAAGCCAGCGCAAAACCAAACGCCAAGACTGTCTCGCTGGTGGCGATGATGCCCACCACTGTTGCGCTTAGGTGCCTCAGTGCGAGGTAGCTAAATGCCATTGGGACAAAGCTACCAAGAACCCCAAGCCAAATCAATGCCCCCCACATCGGAACCTCAATGCCGGCAAGATTGCCGGTCAAATCAAGGCTTGCGGAGATGATTGAAAAGTTGAAGTTTCCAAAATTGCTAAGTGGCAAAAAGAACAGTGTTGCGAAGAACATTCCGTAGGCGAGCACCACATTTGTTGGAAGAACCCGCTGGATTCGCTCGCCGGTAATGAAGTAAATCGTCAGCGAGATGGCAGCTCCGAAAGCCAACAGAATGCCGTAGGGATCGAGCTGGGTGTCCCAGATCTGAGCGACAACCGCAAGTCCGCCAATCACCAAGGCGGCACCGACCCAAATGACCTTGCTTACCTTTTCCTTGAACAGCACCAGGGCAACAATTGGCACCCATAGCACCGCGGTGTACTCAATCAAAAGTGCAATACCAACCGGCAGCCTTACCAGCGACATCGAATATGTCCACTGCAGCATGCCGACACCAATCACTCCCAAGACAAAGAGTCTTGGCAGCATCTTTGGTTTTACAAAAAGTTCTTTCCGGTTAGAAATCAATGCCCAGCTCAGTGCCAGCACTAGCGAAAAAAGCGAGCGAATGAAGACAACTTGCTCAGCATTGATGCCGGCTTCGATGATGACTTTGGTGGTTGAGGCATTTAGGCCAAACAAGATCGCGGCGATAAGTGCGAAGATCACGCCAAGGGTTGGGTGTTTTTGAGACAATTAGGCTTCTGCCATACCTTCCAGATTTGTAAGACCAATTTGGAATCACAATCGATATCTGAAAGTTTAGATAGCTATGACTGAATTCGTGCTCGCTGGTGGTTGCTTTTGGTGCCTTGACTCCGCTTACTCACAATTTCGCGGCATCGAGGATGTGACCTGTGGTTACACCGGTGGCAAAAACGCGAACCCAACCTATGAGCAGGTCTGCGATGGCAACACCGGGCATGCCGAGGTGGTTTCGGTGCGTTTCGACGAGAGCGTGATCTCTTCCAGCGACATTCTGGACATCTTCTTCACCCTGCACGACCCAACGCAGCTAAACCGCCAGGGCCATGACATCGGTACCCAGTATCGCTCGGCAATGTATTACTCAGATGACGCCCAGAAGGACCTGTTTACTCAGGCGATTGAGCGAGCCAAGGAAATTTGGGGCGAAGGCATCGTGACGGAAGTTACGAAACTCCCACATTTTTTTGATGCTGAGCCTTACCACCAGGACTTCTTCGCGAAGAATCCAAATCAGGGTTACTGCGTCGCAGTTGTGGCACCGAAGGTGAGCAAGGTGCGCTCAAAGTTCACTCACCTACTCAAGTAGAGCTGAGTTATCCACAGATATTGATTGCCCACTTACGACCTAGGTCGTAGGTCCGCAAACTTTCCTTACAACTCAAGGAAAGGAATTCAATGTCAGACACAATTACGCTTCGCGGCCTCGTTGCAACCACTCCACGTCACATCACAACCGAAAGCGGCCTAGAGGTAACTTCTTTTCGGCTAGCTTCAACCACCCGCAAGCTCGATACCGAAACCGGTGTCTGGGTCGACTCGGATGTGAACTGGTTCACAATTAGCGCTTTTCGCCAACTCGCCGGCAATGTCGCTCAATCAATTTCCAAGGGTGAACGCATCGTGGTTTCTGGACGACTAAAGGTTCGTGACTGGGACAACGGCGAACGCTCCGGCACCAGCGTTGAGGTCGAGGCATCCGCTATTGGGCATGACCTCACCTTTGGAACCTCATCTTTTGAAAGACGTTCTTTGGTCGTAGCAGACCCAGAGGATGAGGAAGAAGCCGAGCTCGAAACCGAGTTGCAACCGGCATAAAGCTTGACCCGGGACCCAACCCCCCATTTGCTCGCTCGGGTCAGCAAAACCCTCTTTGCCAAAGCTCTCGGATAAACTATCCAGTGCATGCGGCGAAGAGGGTTTTTGCCGTCTATCCCAAGGACTTCTAATGGCTGAATTTATTTATCAGATGATCAAAGCGCGCAAGGCGCATGGCGACAAGGTCATCCTTGACGATGTAACCCTTGCCTTTTACCCGGGGGCGAAGATCGGTGTCGTCGGACCTAACGGTTCTGGTAAGTCTTCAGTCCTAAAGATCATGGCTGGAATGGATATCCCATCCAATGGCGAGGCTCGCCTCAGCCAAGGATTTACCGTCGGAATTTTGATGCAGGAGCCACCTCTGAATGAGGAGAAGACGGTTTTGGGAAACGTCGAGGAAGCTGTTGCGGAGCTCAAGGGCAAGATCGATCGCTTCAATGAGATTTCTGCGGAGTTGGCCAATCCAGACGCCGACTACGACACCTTGTTGTCCGAGATGGGAACGCTGCAGGAGCAGATTGACGCCGCTGACGGCTGGGATTTGGAAAACCAGCTGGAGCAGGCAATGGATGCGCTGCGCTGTCCTCCAGGAGACGAGCCGGTAACTCACCTCTCCGGTGGTGAGCGTCGTCGCGTCGCACTTTGCAAGCTATTGCTTCAGAAGCCAGACCTATTACTTTTGGATGAGCCAACTAACCACTTGGACGCCGAGAGCGTGCTTTGGTTGGAGCAGCACCTAGCCAAATACCCAGGTGCAGTTTTGGCCGTTACTCACGATAGATACTTCTTGGACAACGTCGCCGAGTGGATCTTGGAGCTTGATCGAGGTCGTGCTTACCCATATGAAGGTAACTACTCGACCTACCTTGAGAAAAAGGCTGAGCGTTTGCAAGTAGCCGGCAAGAAAGATGCCAAGCTAGCCAAGCGTTTGCAGGACGAGCTCGAGTGGGTTCGCTCAACTCCCAAGGCAAAGCAAACCAAATCAAAGGCCCGTCTTGCTCGTTACGAGGAGATGGCAGCTGAGGCTGACAAGACTCGCAAGCTGGACTTCGAAGAGATCCAGATTCCACCTGGACCTCGTCTTGGAAACATCGTTATCGAAGCCGAAAAGATCGCCAAGGGCTTTGACGGCAGGCCACTGTTCTCGGACCTGAGTTTCACTCTGCCGCGAAATGGCATCGTCGGAATCATAGGTCCTAACGGTGTCGGTAAGTCGACCTTGTTCAAGTGCATCACGGGCTTGCACGAGCTGGATTCCGGAAAGCTAAAAATCGGTGAGACCGTGGCGATTAGCTACGTTGACCAGTCTCGTGAGGGTATCGATCCGAATAAGTCACTCTGGGAGGTGGTATCCGGAGGATTGGACTACCTCCAGGTGGGCCAGGTCGAAATGCCTTCTCGCGCCTACGTTGCAGCCTTCGGTTTCAAGGGGGCTGACCAGCAAAAGAAGGCTGGAGTGCTCTCCGGTGGTGAGCGAAACCGCCTAAACCTAGCGCTGACCTTGAAGCAGGGCGGAAACCTATTGCTTTTGGATGAGCCAACTAACGACCTCGACGTCGAGACGCTGTCTTCATTGGAAAATGCTTTGCTTGAGTTCCCAGGTTGCGCCGTTGTGATTACCCACGATCGTTGGTTCCTAGATAGAGTCGCGACGCACATCTTGGCCTACGAGGGCACTGACGAAAAGCCTGACCAGTGGTATTGGTTCGAAGGAAACTTTGAGGCTTACGAAGAGAACAAGATTTCAAGGCTTGGAGCAGATGCAGCCAAGCCGCACCGCTCCACCTACCGTCGCCTCACTCGCGACTAGGAAATCTCAGGAATCCTGATCATTCCCTCTTGGGCTACCGAGGAGATCAGGCGACCATCCCGGTCAAAAATCTTTCCCTGCGATAAACCACGTCCGTTTTGCGCACTTGGTGAATCTTGAACATAGAGCAGCCAGTCGTCGACTCGAGCAGGTCGGTGAAACCACATGGCGTGATCAAGACTTGCGGAGGCAAGTCCCGGGTGTGCCCAGCTAAGCCCGTGACGGCGAAGGATTGACTCCAAGATGCTGTAATCGCTCGCATATGCCAGTGCTGCAGCTTGTAACTGCGGGTCATCCGGCAGCTTTGACAGCGCTTTGAACCAAATTAACTGCTCTGCTAAATGCTCTTTAGCAGGCTGAAGGTAAACCGGCTCACTGGCGTGACGAAGATCAAAGGGTCTGGCCTTGGACCAGTAGTTGGTTGCAGGGTGATCAATTGCTCCAAGCAACTCTGCCGCTGAGGGCAGTTGCTCCGGGGGAGTCACACCCACAGGCATAGTGCTTTGGTGCTC
>CAMAQN010000014.1 GCA_945860535.1 Auritidibacter sp. Marseille-P8566 | reverse complement strand
TAAAACCCCGTTAGATATAGCTATGAATCTAATTTCGGTCGTAAGCCCGCTCACCGGGGAGAAGCTCCACGACATCCAGGGCTTTAGCGCTGAAGAAGTTGCCCACGCATTTCAGCTTGGTCGAGTGGTGCAGCCTAGCTGGGCAAAGTCGGTGCAGCACCGGTCGCTGGTTGCCAAAAAATTGGCTGCGATCTTGGCAAAAGAGCAAGAAGCCATGATGGACCAGCTCCAGGCAGAAACCGGCAAGTCCCGCTCTCACGCCTTCGAAGAGGTTGCCGGAGCACTTGGAGCCATCTCCTACTACGCCAAGGTTGCCCCGAAGCTCATGCGCCGCAAGCGCGTCAAGGCTGGTGTTCCAGTTATGTTGACTGCATTTGTAGAGCCTGCCCCGGTTGGAGTGGTTGGCATCATCACCCCTTGGAATTACCCGCTCGCGCTAACCATGATGGATGTCTTACCAGCTCTTATGGCCGGAAATGCCGTGGTCCAAAAGGCGGATAATCAGACCGCCAAGACCGTCGCTTTCGCTAGAGGATTGGCAATCAAGGCTGGAGTCCCAGAGGCGATTTGGCAGGTGGTGCAAGGTGATGCCAATGAGGTTGGAAATGCCGTCACCGACAACGCCGATTACGTCGCCTTTACCGGATCTACTCCGACCGGTCGCATCGTCGCGGAGCGCGCGGCCAAGCGTCTAATCGGCTACAGCCTTGAACTTGGGGGCAAGAATCCGTTGATCGTGCTGCCTGGTGCAAACCTCGAGCAGGCAGCAGAAATTGCCCTGGGTTCAGCTTTTGGTAACGCCGGTCAGCTCTGTGTATCTATCGAACGTCTTTACGTTCCAAATACGGTAATCACTGAGTTTGCCACTATTTTGAAGCGCCGAATCGAGTCCATGACTGTTGGATCCTCGGATTCCTATTCGCACGACGTCGGATCCCTCACCTCAAAAGCTCAGATGGATCGAGTTTCTGGATTTGTTGATCGTGCGGTGGCCGAGGGTGCCAAGGTTCTGACCGGCGCAAAGCGCTTGGAGAATCTAGGCCCAAACTTCTACGCCCCAACAGTCTTGACCGCAGTTCCTAAAACTGCAGAAATTATGACTAAAGAGGTATTTGGCCCGGTTATGGCGCTGGTTGGGTATGACACCTTGGACGAAGCGGTAGAGCTTGCTAACGCAACCGAATTTGGCCTAAACGCCTCGGTAGTTGGAGATCGCTCCGAGGCACTTCAGCTCGCATCCAGGTTGATGGCCGGTTCGGTAAACATCAACGAGGGATACCGCGCCAGCATGGCTTCAATGGCAGCCCCTATGGGCGGCATGAAGCAGTCTGGTTTGGGAAGAAGATCTGGACCTCAGGGGCTACTTCGTTTCACCGAGAATCGAACAATCGGTATTGCTAACAAGCTGCCAATTGGCTTGCCAACCAGGGCTAAGGAATACAAGGTCATGGCTCCGCTGATGACCAAACTAACGAAGTGGCTTTAGGTCGCTTCTTTGTCAAACGGCGCAGATTCGCCAACGTTCAAAGGCTCTTGAACCTTAGGGCGGTTGAGCTTTTCAGCAACATTTGGCTGGCGCAGCGGCTCCCGCAATGCATCGCGAACAATTCTTCTCGGGTCATACTGACGCGGATCTAGCTTTTTCCAGTCCAGGTCTTCAAAACCATCCCCAAGCTCTGACTTCATTTGAGTCTGAGCATTGTCAACCATGCGTCTGGCCTTCTTGATCCACTCCGCTAGCTGCTTGGAATAGTGGGGCAAACGCTCGGGTCCAATAATCAAAACGGCAAGCAGCGCAAGCAGAATCAGTTTCTCAGCGCTTAGACCAAACATCCTTTGAGTTTACTGCTTTCGAATCCGGGCTTTGCAGGCATTCCCTACCTATGCTTAGAGACATCATGATTGACAAAATATCCAGTTGGAAATTCGCCGAAGACTATGCCGTCGAACCCACTTGGATTGCTGAGGCTAGGCACCATGCCGATCAACTCGGAGTTGAGTCAGTCACCCCCGCCACCGGTTCTCAGCTAGCGGTTCTAGCAGCCATTTCGAAGGCAAAGAACATTGTTGAGGCTGGCACAGGAGCCGGTGTCTCCGGACTTTGGTTACTCAGTGCCTCAAAGGATTCCATCCTCACCACAATCGACAACGAACCTGAGTATCAAAATGTTGCTCGCAAGAATTTCGCAGCTGCCGATATCCCAGCCAGCCGGATTCGCGTTATCACCGGCAGGGCCAAAGCTGTAATGGGAAACATGGCCGAGAGTGGCTATGACCTGGTGTTTTTGGACATCGATCCACTGGAGCTCGAAGAGCTATTGCCGACTGCGGTTGGATTGATTCGACCGGGTGGCGCTTTGGCGATCTCTCACGCGCTATGGCGGGATCGAGTTCCAAACCCAACACTTCGTGATGAAGAAACAGCAGCATTGCGCGCGACAATCAAAGCATTTGCTAACGTGACTGGATTTATCTCAAGCATCTCCATGGTTGGGGACGGCTTGCTACTTATCGCAAAAGGCGAATAACTACTTCTTGATTGCGCTGGCTAGAACTTTGTGAAGTTCAGTTGCTTCGGCTTCATTTACAGAAACGACTAGACGTCCGCCACCCTCAAGTGGGACTCGAAGGACGATTAGGCCGCGTGGTTCGCGTTCTGCCTCCATTGGACCGTCTCCGGTGCGAGGCTTCATTGCTGCCATAAGAACTACTCCTGGGTATTGCGCGTAAGTCTCAATTATCCCAGAAATACCGCCAGATAGCCAAATTAGTTTCCGCTAAGCCAGCTTCGCAAGCCGGCTTCGCAGTCAAAAAGATGACCTACTGGAACGTTTTCGTTGTCGGCGTGAGCTAAAGAAGGATCGCCAGGTCCGTAGTTCACCGCTGGGATTCCCAAAGCGCTAAAGCGCGCAACGTCGGTCCAGCCATATTTAGGCTTCACCTCAGAACCGAGTGCGGCGATAAAAGCCTGCGCCTGCGGGGTGTTCAGACCCGGCCTAGCACCTACGGCGAGGTCCGTCACGACCACCTCAAAACCGGCAAAGAACGCCCGCATCAGCGATTCTGCTTCCTCACCGCTGCGAGAAGGAGCAAAGCGGTAGTTCACCGTCAGAGTTGCCCTGTCTGGAATTACGTTGCTGGCAATTCCAGCGTGAGCCAAAACTGCGTTCAGGCTCTCGCGGTATTCGAGTCCGTCGACATTTAAAGTTTCCGGTTGATAGGCCGCTAATTTTTCGAGAACAGGTGCGAGTTTGTGGATCGCGTTCTCGCCCATCCAGGGTCTTGCAGAGTGCGCCTTTTTGCCAGTGGCTGATACCTCAATACGAATGGTGCCATTGCAACCACCCTCGATCAAAGCGCTGGTTGGTTCGCACAGCACAGCAAAATCACCCTTGATCAACTCTGGTTGGTTGCGAACTAGGCGGCCAAGACCGTTTAGGTCACTGGCAACCTCTTCGTTGTCATAAAACACCCAGGTGATGTCAAACTTTGGTTCGGTAAGTTCCACTGCGAGCTTGAGCATCACAGCCACGCCGGCCTTCATATCCACAGTGCCGCGACCGACAATCACCTGCTCGCGCTCGAAGTGATGCAGCTTAGTTGGCAGATTGTTGGCAATCGGAACGGTGTCTAGGTGCCCGGCAAGTACAACCCTGGAATCACGCCCAAGATTTGTGCTGGCAACAACTGCGTTGCCATCTCTGAAAACGCTTAGGTGCTTACGGCCCGAAAGCAGCTTTTCTACCTCATCGGCGAGCGCCGCCTCATTGCCGGAGACCGATTCGATGTCGCAAATCGCCATCGTGAGCTCAACAAGGTTCGAAGTATCAAGTGCCATGGCAAAAAGGCTACCTGTATTCTGTTGAGGATGAGCGCGACATACCTAACTGATAAGGCCTGGGGCCACGGATTGGCCACCATTGCCCAAGATGGCACTGTTTTGGACGCCTGGTTCCCAGAGCCAGCCGTTGGCGAGGCTCCGAAGTCTGACCTGCAGTGGTTTTCACCAAGAGAACTAGACGAGCTGGTTGGAGTTGACGAACTCCGCAACGTGAGAACCGAAGTTATTCGCGTGGAGATTGAACTTTCAAATCCGGTGACCTCAACCCAGGATGCCTACCTAAGACTTCAACTGCTCTCGCACCTGTTGGTGCAGCCAAACACCATCAATCTTGAGGGCCTGATTCCAAACCTGCCGATTGTGGCATTCACCAATCGCGGTGTTATGACACTTGAGGATTTTGAAGCCAAAACCGTGACGCTTCGTAATCACGGTGTCATCGCCCACTCGATCGATAAGTTTCCAAGACTGATTGACTACGTGGTTCCCAAGAAGGTTCGCATTGCAGATGCCAACCGGGTCCGGCTAGGTGCGCACCTCTCCCCCGGCACAACTGTTATGCACGAGGGCTTTGTGAACTTCAACGCCGGAACCCTGGGAACCTCAATGGTCGAGGGACGCATCTCACAGGGTGTCGTGGTTGGCGATGGCTCTGACATTGGTGGCGGTGCATCGATCATGGGAACCCTTTCCGGTGGCGGAAAGCACAAGGTATCCATTGGCAAGCGCGCGCTACTGGGTGCTAACTCCGGTGTGGGAATTTCGATTGGCGACGATTCCACCGTGGAGGCAGGTCTCTACATCACCGCCGGTACCAAGGTGACCCTGAAGGTTGATGGCAGGAGCCAGGTCGTCAAGGCAGCAGAACTCAGTGGGCTGCCGGGACTGCTATTTAGAAGAAATTCTCAAACCGGAGCCGTTGAGGCGATTGCTCGCGAGGGCCAGGGTATTGAGCTAAACAGCGAATTACACGCCTAGGAACTCACCGAGTCCCAACCGCGCGCCTCTAAAGCAACTCCCCCAAGGGTTACTGCGTCCTTTTGGCGCTTTACAACCTGGCCAATCACCTTGAAGCCTCTTGGGATCTCAGAGTCTTTGGGGAAGGTCGCCAATAGCGCGTGATCTTCTCCGCCATAGAGCACCCAATCCATTGAGTCTCGAGCTAAGTCATCTCGGGCGTCCATAGATTGCGCGGCCAGCTCCAAAACTGCTGCGTAGCCCTCCAATTTGGAACGATCTAGCTCGATTGAAACATCGGATGCCTGAGCCAAGCGGTTGCAGTCCAAAGCCAGTGAATCGGAGACATCCAGCATCGCAGTTGCACTCTTAGCAGCCAATACTCCAAGCTCAATCGGTGGAGTTGGGCGAAGTTGCACCGCAACCCACTCGTCATAAGCCTTAGCTAGCGACTTATCCTGGTGCAGCAGCAAATCCAATCCACACGCAGCACGTCCCAAGGTGCCGGCTAGAGCGACTTTGTCGCCTGGCTTGGCACCTGAGCGCAATACCGGATTAGCACCCGCGAGATGGCCGTGTGCAGTTACGGCAACAACAATTTGCTCGCCGGAGGCTAGATCTCCGCCGACAATCTCACACTCTGGGGCTAACTGGTTGCAACCGGCCTGTAATCCGCGAGCAAAGTCTTCCAGCCACATCTGAGTGGTGTTCTTAGGAATCACCATTGCAACCACTAAAGCGATTGGCTTGGCTCCCATGGCGGCGACATCTGCGACGTTGCTGGCTACCGCTTTGAACCCAAGGTCATAGCCGGATGAGAAATCGGTTCTAAAGTCGTGACCCTCAACCATGGTGTCGGTGGTCACCACAAAGCGGCCATCGCTAACTGCAACTACCGCAGCGTCATCGCCGGAACCCACCAAGGTGGTCTCCACCTTGCGAAAGTTCTTCACCGCAGCCTTGAGAGCGGCAACTTCGCCTAGTTCAAATACGGTTGGGCCTGAATAATTCACAAACCAACGCTAGCCTGTATTTGATGCGAAAACTTCTGCTTCTACTTCTAATTCCGCTACTTAGCGCCTGCGCCGCAACCGTAAACCTAGAGCCGGCAGCCATGGCAAATGACCCTGCCTGTGCGGAGGTTTCAGTTCGCTACCCCTCTTCGATTGGGGAACTGCCCCAGCGCCTCACCAATGCCCAAGCCACATCGGCCTGGGGTGAACCGGCGGCAATCATCGCAAGGTGCGGGCTTGAGATGGTTGAGGTTTCGGCTCTTAGCTGCGTAAGTGCCGGTGGTGTGGACTGGTTGGTTGACGATTCAAAAGCGCCCAACTACCGCTTCATCAGCTTCGCCAGAAACCCTGCGGTTGAGGTAATTGTTGACTCAAATATGGCAAGTGGCGTTTCCGCCCTTGAGGCTCTCGCCAATGCTGTTTCAAAGATCCCAGCGACCAAAGTCTGCTCTGAGATAACCAACTAGCGCGGCTGGGTGCCTAGGCTCAGACCGGTCTGAATCAAAGTGTCAACCAACTCGGAGTAGCTCACCCCGGTTGCCTGCCAAAGCGATGGATACATCGAAATTGGCGTAAAGCCAGGCATGGTGTTGACCTCGGTGATAACAAAACCAGAGTTAGTCAAAAAGAAATCGGTCCTAGCCAGACCTGAGCAACCAAGCGCCCTAAAGGCTCGCTTAGCAAGCTGATGCATTTCACTCAGCTCCGCATCCGTCAAGGAAGTTGGGACCAAAAGGTCCGCTCCACCGCCTAAATACTTAGCTTCATAGTCATAAAACTCACGGCCGGTGACCACAATCTCGCCCGCCAAGGAAACTTTTAGCTCACCGGTTGGAAGTTCCAAAACCGCACATTCAACTTCGCGCCCAACCACCGCCGCTTCCACTAAAACGGTGTTGTCGTGAGTAAACGCCTCGATGATGGCCGCTTCTAAGTCGTCAAAGTTTTTGACTTTACTGACCCCTACCGAGGAACCGGAGCGAGATGGTTTTACAAAAACTGGCAGTTCGAAGTGCTCTTCGCACTGCGCGATAAATCCCTGCGGATCAAGTTCAAATTCTTTCTCGGTAATCACCAAGCCATCGGCAACCGAAATGCCGGCATTTTGAAACAGCGCCTTGGCCTTGGACTTCTCCATTGCCACAGCCGATGCCAGCACACCATTTCCAACGTATGGAACTTCACACAGCTGAAGTAGTCCCTGGATTGAACCGTCCTCACCGTTTGGACCGTGCAGCACTGGGAATGCGACATCAATAACGCCTAGGTCAGTGCCGTCTGCCATTCTCCACACGCCACCGCCAAGAGCTGGGTAGACCTCTGTGCCGTCTCTAACAGTTGGGCTGTCCGAGAGCTTCCAGTCGGCTGAAATAGGGTTCAGCACGAACTTTCCCTCAGGGGTAATTCCAATTGGAATCACCTCATACTTTGATTTATCGATTGCCGAGTAAACGCCTAGAGCGGTCACGCAGGAAACGCTGTGCTCAGACGAGGCACCGCCGTAAATCAAAGCTAGCCGGATCAAAATTCGACCTCGACGTCATCCGCGAGGTTCAGCTGGCGACCAAAGTCCTCAGGCTTCATGCGTCCGTTTAGCACATCGCTCACCTGGGAAACAATTGGCATTTCGATGCCCTTTTGAACTGCACTTTCCAAAACTGGTTCGACAGAACTCAGACCCTCGGCAGTCTGCTGCATGCGCTTTAGCACCTCACGCTTGGTGAAGCCCTGACCGAGCATTTCACCGGCTCTAAAGTTACGTGAAAGCGATGACTCGCTGGTTGCAATTAGGTCGCCGAGGCCGGCAAGTCCAAACATGGTTCTGCGCCTCGCGCCGTGGGCAACTGCAAATTTTGTGATCTCCGTCAAACCTCTGGTCATGATCGACGCCTTGGTGTTTTGGCCATGACCCAATCCGTTCACGATTCCAATTGCCACAGCAATTAGGTTCTTTAGGACGCCGCCGAGTTCAGTCCCGATGACATCCTGGTTGGTGAAAACGGTGAAGTAGTCATTCGAGCAGGTTCTAGCGACCTCATTTGCGCGATCCACATCAGCGCAGGCGCAAACCGAAGCTGCAGGCTCCTGCTTTGCAATCTCTAACGCTAGGTTCGGGCCGGAAACCACCGCCATGTGAGTCATTGGCAATCCGGTTGCAGAAGCCATAACCTCGCTCATACGCAAGCCGGTGCCCTGCTCAAGACCCTTGATCAAGCTAATCAGGGTTGCGTTTTTTGGAATGAACTCTTTCCAAGACTCAAGACTTTGGCGCAGGCTTTGAGACGGAATCGCCAGGTAAATCTGCTCGGCGTCCTGAAGGGCAAAAGCTAAATCGCTAGTGGCAGTCAGTCTTGAGGGAAGATCGATCCCGGGCAGGTAGTCGCTATTGCGCTTGGTCTCATTAATCTCGACCGCAACTTCTTCGCGCCTTGACCAAAGCACAACCTCGTTACCGGCATCGGCAATGACCTTGGCGATTGTGGTTCCCCAGGAACCGGCACCCATAACTACAACGCGACTCACTTGCTCTTCCTAAAGTTACCGATCTCGGTCTGACCATGCTTCGCAGGATCCCAAAGCTCCTTAGGTGGAGTCTCGCCTCGAAGTTCACCCACGATTGAGGAGATGGCCCGCATGACCTTCTCGGTGGCTTGGTTGACCTCTTGGGCACTCACGCCATCTTTGCGAAGTTCGTCAAAGCGCATAGGTTTGCCAATTTTCACTCGAACAACGTGGAAAGGATTGGGACGGATCTTCTTTGAGTAGGTACCCATGATCTTTTCGATTCCCCAGTGACCGGCAGGAACAATTGGCAAGCCAAGTTCAATTGCCAATCGAATAGCACCCGATTTTCCGCGCATCGGCCAAAGATCTGGATCACGAGTCAGGGTTCCCTCCGGGAAAACCACAACCACCTGACCAGCTTTCAGAAAGTCCACGGCTGCTCGCAGTGGCTCTTCATTAGAGCGACCGGTGCGATACACCGGAATCTGTCCGACCTTAGGAAGTAATGCCCCAATGACCGGCAGCCGAAACAGCGACTCTTTAGCAAGGTAGTGCGGGGTGCGCTTCATTGAGATAAAAACTGAGTAGGCAAAAGCTAGTGGGTCTAAGTAGTTCACGTGGTTGGCAACCAAGATGTAGCCACCCTTTGGCAGGTTCTCTACACCCTCGGTTTTCACCCGAAACATCAAGCGAATAATTGGGGCCAGGATCGACGCGACCAAGGTGAAAACAAAGCTCTTCTCGCGAAGAACTTTGGGCAACTTAGCCTCTGCCATTTTCTTAGCCTTCGATCTTGAAGTCGGCACCCAATGCACCGAGCTTGTCGATGAAGCGTTCGTAACCGCGAGAAATGAGCTGGACGTTTGAAACATTCGAGGTGCCCTCGGCAGCCAGCGCTGCCACGACGTGACTAAAGCCACCGCGCAAATCGGGGACTCGAATATCTGCTCCGTGCAGCGGAGTAGGACCGGAGATAACCGCCGAGTGGTTGAAGTTACGCTGACCAAATCGGCATGGGTTACCGCCCAGGCACTCACGATAAATCTGAATTTGAGCACCCATTTGGTTCAGGGCATCGGTGAAACCAAAGCGGTTCTCATAAACCGTCTCGTGAACAATCGAGATGCCCTTGGCCTGGGTCAGAGCAACCACAAGTGGTTGCTGCCAGTCGGTCATAAATCCTGGGTGGACATCGGTTTCAATAACAACCGGCTGAAGCTCGGTGCCAGGGTGATAGAAACGAATTCCATCATCCTCGATGTCAAACTGACCGCCAACCTTGCGATAAACATTTAGGAAAGTCATCATCTCCAGCTGGCGAGCTCCACCGACAAAGATGTCACCCTTGGTCGCCAGCGCAGCTGCTGCCCAGCTGGCAGCCTCATTACGGTCAAATAGCGCTTGGTGGGTAAAGCCCTTGAGGGATTTCACGCCCTCGATGCGAATCACCCGGTCGGTGTCCACCGAGATGATGGCACCCATCTTTTGCAAAATCGAAATCAGGTCGATGATCTCAGGCTCAATTGCTGCGCCCGAGAGTTCTGTCAGTCCAGAGGCGGTGGTTGCCGATAGCAAGACCTGCTCGGTTGCACCCACCGAAGGGTAAGGAAGAGAAATCTTTGCACCCTTGAGTCCATCTGGTGCGCTGAGGCGGGTTCCGGTTGGAAGCTTTTCGATTACCGCGCCAAAGGCACGCAACACGTCAAAGTGAAAATCAACCGGACGGTCACCGATCTCGCAGCCGCCAAGACCTGGAATGAATGCTTCGCCGAGTCTGTGAAGAAGTGGACCGCAGAACAAAATTGGAATACGCGAGCTACCAGCGTGAGCATCGATGTCAACCATTCGAGCCTGCTCGACATTCGCTGGGTCAAGCACCATATCGCCGGTCACCGAATCGTGAGCAATAGTCACACCGTGTAGCTGCAGCAGGCGAGAAACAACCTCAACATCCGAGATGTGAGGAACGTCTCTGAGGATGGATGGGCTCTCACCTAAAAGGGAAGCAACCATCGCCTTGGTAACTAGGTTCTTCGCGCCTTTGAGATCTACGCGGCCGGCAAGTGGCTTACCACCGTTGATAGTGATTTGGCTCACTTAGACTCCTTTGGCCGGAAGAGTCTTGGGTCTCCAAGACTCTCGCTTAGCCTCAAACGCGGCTATTGCTGCCTCGTTTTGCAAGGTGATCCCGATGTCATCGAGACCCTCCGTGAGACGCCACTTAGTGTATTCGTCGATTTCAAAACTCACGCTTAGCTCACCGATGGTGACCAACTGAGCGGGTAGATCAACCTTGGCCCTAATGCCTGGATTGGCATCGATAGCCGCCCACATAGCCTCCATGTCACTCTCGGAAATTACGCCAGCGATTAGGCCCTGCTTTCCGGAGTTGCCCCTAAAGATATCGGCAAACTTTGGGCTGAATACGGCTTTAAATCCAAAGTCGCGAAGTGCCCAAACCGCGTGCTCACGAGATGAACCGGTACCAAAATCTGGCCCGGTCACCAAAATCTCTGAGTTTTGAAATACCGGCTGGTTCAAAACAAAGTCCGGCTCCTGGCCGCGCCAGTGGGCAAATAGTCCATCTTCAAAACCAGTCTTGGTGATTCGCTTTAGGTAAACCGCAGGGATGATCTGGTCGGTGTCGACACTCGAGCGTTTTAGTGGGGCTGCCACGCCTTCGAAAACTGAAATCTTTTCCATTTACGCCTCCAGGTCCGAAGGAGCGGAAAGGGTTCCTCGAACTGCGGTTGCGGCAGCAACAACCGGCGAGACCAGGTGGGTTCTAGCACCCTTACCCTGGCGTCCCTCAAAGTTTCGGTTCGAGGTCGAAGCTGCGCGTTCACCCACTCCCAGTTGATCTGGGTTCATGCCCAAACACATCGAGCAACCGGCAAAGCGCCACTCGGCACCAAAGTCTTTGAAAACCTTGTCTAGCCCCTCGGCTTCAGCCTGCAAACGAACCATTGCCGAACCGGGTACAACCATCATTCGAACGCCATCAGCCTTCTTGCGGCCCTTGACTATCTCGGCTGCTGCCCGAAGGTCTTCAATCCGAGCGTTGGTGCAAGAGCCAAGGAACACGGTGTTGACCGGGATGTCCTTCATCTTGGTGCCAGGACGCAGGTCCATGTATTCCAAAGCACGCTCTGCGGCTGCGCGCTCGCTGGAATCGGTAATTGAGCTTGGGTCTGGAACGCTGTCCATCAGCGAGACACCTTGACCTGGGTTGGTGCCCCAGGTGACAAATGGATCCAAGCTGTCTGCATCAATAAAGACTTCGGCGTCAAAAACAGCGCCTTCGTCAGTTGCCAGGGTCTTCCAGTAGGTAAGGGCTGCATCCCAGTCGGCTCCGGTTGGGGCGTGTGGGCGTCCCTCTAGGTAATCAAATGTGATCTGGTCTGGAGCTACCATTCCGGCACGAGCCCCGGCTTCGATAGACATGTTGCAGATGGTCATGCGACCTTCCATCGATAGCGCTCTAATCGCGCTACCGCGGTATTCCAAAACGTATCCCTGACCACCGCTTGCGCTGATCTTGGCAATCACGGCCAAGATGATGTCTTTCGCGCTCACTCCAGGACGGAGAGTTCCCTCAACATTGATTGCCATGGTCTTGAAAGGAGCAAGCGGCAAAGTCTGAGTCGCCATTACGTGCTCGACCTCGCTGGTGCCGATGCCGATTCCCAAGGAACCAAATGCTCCGTGGGTGGAGGTGTGAGAGTCGCCACAGACAATGGTGAGCCCCGGCGTGGTCAAGCCAAGCTGTGGGCCAACCACGTGCACGATGCCCTGGTTCTTATCTCCCAAAGAGTGAATCCGGACACCAAATTCTTTGGTGTTATCGCGCAGCGCCTGAACCTGAGTCCTAGAAGTCAAATCCGCAATTGGCAGGTGGATGTCTTGGGTGGGGGTGTTGTGGTCCTCGGTCGCAATTGTTAGATCTTTGCGGCGCAGTGCTCGACCGGCAAGCCTTAGGCCATCAAAAGCCTGTGGGCTGGTTACCTCGTGGATTAGGTGAAGGTCGATGTAGATCAAATCTGGTGCGCCGTTTTCGCCCTTGACCACCAAGTGGTCTCTCCAGAGCTTTTCAGCCAGAGTAAGCGGCTTGTTTGACATGTTTCACCTCGCGAGTGCGTAGGTTAGAAGTTTACCGCAAGCTGTAGGTTTAGGTAGTGAGTAACTATCAGCCTGAGCAGCTTTCAAGGCTTCAAAAGCGCACCGTGAAGGTCTTGGCTTTGGGCCAAGCATTCGGTGGTTTTGGCCTTGGCGCTACCTTGTCTGTGGGTGCCCTGCTGGCAGTCGAGCTCTCCGGCACCACTGCCTGGGCTGGAGCAGCTGCAACTTTGAGCACCCTGGGAAGCGCAGCCAGCGCTATTCCGCTTGCCAACCTGGCCTATCGCATGGGGCGTCGAGTGGCCCTGGCAACCGGCGCAGCGATAGCTATCACAGGGGCTATGAGCATGATTTTGGCGACATCACTGCGCTCTTTCCCAATCGAACTGCTGGCACTATTTTTGCTCGGTGCAGGCTCTGCAGTGTCGTTGCAGGCCAGATTCGCAGCAGCCGACATTCCGGTTTCAGGACCTCGCGGCAAAGACCTCTCGCTAGTGGTTTGGGCAACCACAATTGGCGCGGTTGTCGGGCCGAATCTCATTTCCCCGGGAGAAAATCTTGGCTTAGCGATAGGACTGCCACATCTGGCCGGACCATTTCTATTTACAATCTTTGCCCAGCTCACCTCGACTTTGATTTTCTGGTTTGGCCTAAGACCCGATCCGCTTTTGATTGCCAAGGAAATTGCGGGGCTTCCTGCTCGCAGGATCAACCCCGGCTTCAAGGCTTCAATTGCGGTTATTCGCGAACGCCCGATGGCTGGCTATGCGGTGCTGACCATCGCCCTGAGCCACATGGTCATGGTTTCTGTGATGAGCATGACCCCGGCTCACCTGAGTTCTGGCGGCCACTCACTGTCAGACGTGGGGCTAACCATCTCACTGCACATCGCTGGCATGTATGCGTTTGCGCCGGTATTCGGATTGCTAGCCGACCGAATCGGATCGGTAAAAACGATTGTGCTGGGGCAATTAATCTTTCTTGCCGCCATCGGTGTTGCAGGTCTTGGCCAGAATAACTTCCAGATGGTTATAGTCGGTCTGTTCCTTTTGGGCTTGGGCTGGTCGGCCGCAACAGTTGCTGGCAGTGCACTTCTCACCGAGGTGCTGCCCACCGATGAAAAGACTAAGGTTCAGGGATTTAGCGACTCTTTGATGAACCTATCTGGCGCTTTTGGTGGAGCGATTTCCGGCACCATCCTGCTGCTTTTCACCTTTGGCGGGCTAAATGCCGCGGCGTTGATCCCGGTGGTGTTTATCGTGGTGGCAACCAGCTTTTCTAAACGCTGGCGAGGATAAAAGAAATCCGCCCCTAAGACCAAAGGTCAATCAGAGGCGGAATTCGTGACTCCAGCGGGATTTGAACCCGCGCTACTGCCGTGAGAGGGCAGCGTCCTAGGCCGCTAAACGATGGAGCCGAAAGCAACCTGAGAAGTTTGCCACAAAACCAGGGACTTGGCAATCTAAGCGCTAAAGACCTGCAACGCTCCAGGGTGGATTTCGACGCTAAATGGAGCGTGTCCGACGATTTCACCGTCGCAAGAAATTGGGTAGTTGTCATTTTCCAGGCGAATGGATTTGGCCTTGAAAATTTCTATCTCTGGAAACTTGACGTGTTCGCCTTTGTAAACAGTTGGGAAGATTCTCAGCAGCCTGGGCCTTGAAACCTCGTGCAGGATAAAGACCTCTAGCTCACCATCGTGACAGTCGGATTCCGGAGAGATTCTCATACCTCCACCAAAGTTTTGGACATTGGCTACACCGCAGAGCATCGCCCGCACGGTTCGGTGTTCACCATCCACAGTTAGCCGATACTCGATTGGCTTGAAACTTGGAAGCTCCAGCAGCATTGCTGCCACATAGGAATTTGGACCCTTAGGCCACTTCAAACCATTGGCTCGCTTGGCGCAGATTGCATCAAAGCCTGCAGAAATAGACCCGAAGGACCAAAACTCTCGCTCACCGGTTACCACCCGCATTACGTCCACGCGCGTAGGAGCGTCCAACGAAGCAAGGATGTTTTCGATAGCCGCTGCCGGATCACCAAGGGGGATCTTTAGCTCTCTAGCCTGATCGTTTCCGGTACCGGCAGGGACTATGCCGAGCGGGATTTGATTGGGAACGCATATGTTCACACCCAACTGCGCGGTGCCATCGCCACCAACTGCAATCACGCCTGAGATTTCTTGATCGCTGATTGCGACTTGGGCCTTTGATGCTGCAGCTATTGCTGACTCGGCGGAGAGGTTTATGGCAGGGATGCCTGCCTTAGAAAGCTGGTGGAAAACCTGTTCACCAACCTGGTTTCCACGACCTCGATTTGCCGCTGGGTTTACCAGAACTCCAATTGGCTTCATTGCCGACCTTTCACAGATGACACAAACATAGACTGTTCTTTGAGGCGGTAACTATGAAAATCACCAAATTCGAACATGCTTTTTTACTACTCGAAGAATCTTCGCAGCAGCTTTTAGTTGACCCGGGCATTTACTCACCGACACTTCCGCAACTGGAAAACGTAGTTGCGATTGTGCTCACCCACCTGCACGATGACCACAGTTACCTGCCGCACCTATCAGCAATCAAAGCCCAGTTCCCAAACCTCAAGATTTTTGGACCGCAGGAAGTTGCAGCGAAGTTGGCTGAGATTGACTGTGAGGTCGTAGCCCACGGTTCACACGTCACAGTCGGTAAATTCAAACTGGATTTCTTTGGAGATCTGCACCAGGAAATTCACCGCTCGATCCCGCTGGTGCAAAACGTTGGAGTGCTGGTGAATTCCAAGCTCTTCTACCCCGGTGATAGCTACACCCAGTGCGACTACCCATTTGAAGTGCTTGCTTGCCCGTCAGCCGCGCCCTGGATGAAGATCTCGGACCTAATTGATTACCTTGAGGCAGTAAAGCCAAAGCGAGCATTTGCTACCCACAACGCAATCTTGAATGACAATGGCCACCAGCTTCAAAACAATCGCATCCGCGAGTATGTGACCAAACACGGTGGAGAGTTCAGCTACCTACTGCCGGGTGAGTCAATTAGCGCTTAGAGCGCGACAATAACTGCAGCGATCAGCATCGCAATGGTGGTGGAGCCCCAGAGCCGCTTTTCTTTTTTCGATCTGGTGATGTTGTTCATCACGGCGGCAAGAGTCGCAAATCCAATCAAACCGTAGTTGACCCACTGATTTAGTTCCGGGCTCAGTAGCTTTGGCACAACCCCGAGCTGAGCTAGGTAATGGCCTGCAATTGCAAGGGTTAGGAAAAAGGAGATACTGCTTGCAACTCGATATGGGATTGGCAGCTTGCCAGGCATTTGACCACCGTAGGCGTACTCCCCCATCGGTGCACCAAAGACGAGGGCTAGTTGAAATAGCGCTGTAGCGGTGAAGGCAAAAACTAGAAAACCGGAGGCAAATGCATCAAGCATTTTTACCTCCGGATCTAAATTGCTGGGATACCTGGACTCGAACCAAGAACAAAGGAACCAGAAACCTTCGTGTTGCCAATTACACCATATCCCAATGGTTGGGCCTAAGCCCGACGCTCTATCTTAGTGCGCGGAAGCGAAAGCCTCTAGTCGAGAAATGCTTCTTTCCTTGCCCAAAAACTCCATGCATTCAAAAAGCGGTGGGGTAACCCTTCTCCCTGAGAATGCGGTTCGGATTGGACCAAAAGCATTTCTTGGCTTCTCGCTTAGCCCATCAACCAGAGCCTCGCTGAGCTTGGCCTGAATGGCATCGGTTGTGAAATCAGTAAGGTCTCGAAGTGCCAAAACGGCTGTCTCGATAATCAACTTGGCATTCTCAGGAAGCTGCTCTAGAGCATCTTCGTCATAGTGCAGCTGGTCGTCGGATTGGAACATGAATCCCAACATGCCAGCGGCCTCAGAGAGCACGGTTACACGCTCCTGGACCAGCGGTGAAAGCTTGTGAAGCAGCTCTAACTGCTCGGGGGTAGGTGAGGCTGGTAATACCCCTGCGGACTGAAGATACGGCAGGATTCTCGCCTCAAAATCGGCTGGCTGGAGCAGGCGAATGTGAGAGGCGTTTATGGAGTCCGCCTTCTTCTGATCAAAGCGAGCCGGGTTAGGGTTCACGTTCGCCACATCGAAGTTTGCGCAAAGCTCGTCGAGTGTAAAGATGTCGCGGTCGGCAGCAATCGACCAACCCAACAGCGATAGGTAGTTTAGAAGACCCTCTGGGATAAAGCCGCGGTCCTTGTGCAAAAAGAGATTGCTCTCTGGGTTTCGCTTCGAAAGCTTCTTGTTGCCCTCTCCCATTACAAATGGCAGGTGACCAAAGCGTGGGATGAACTTGGTGATTCCCGCCTCATACATCGCGTTGTACAGCGCAATCTGGCGTGGGGTGGATGAAAGCAAGTCCTCACCGCGTAATACGTGGGTGATGCCCATGAGCGCATCGTCAACCGGGTTCACCAGTGTGTAGAGCGGTTGACCGCCTGGACGAACCACCACGAAGTCCGGGAAGGATCCGGCCGGGAAAGTAATCTCGCCGCGCACTAGGTCGTCAAATGCGATGTCTTGGTCCGGAACTCTTAGGCGAAGTGCTGGCTGGCGACCCTCCGCAAGGTACCGCTCGCGGTCGGATTGAGACAGCTCGCGTTCTGAATTGTCGTAACCGAGCTGGACTGCTCTGCCGTTGGCCTTATTGCGCTCTTCGATTTCCTCGGCGCTTAGGAAGGACTCGTAAACGTGACCGGACTCTTTGAGCTTGTCGATGACATCCATGTAGATCTCGGTGCGCTGAGACTGGCGGTATGGCTCGTGTGGTCCACCGACCTCAACGCCCTCGTCCCAGTCCATGCCCAACCAGCGCAGGCCATCAATGATTTGGTGGTAGCTCTCTTCCGAGTCACGCGCTGCATCGGTGTCCTCGATGCGGAAAACAAATGTGCCGCCCACTCTTCTGGCGTATGCCCAGTTGAAAAGTGCGGTTCTAACCAACCCAACGTGTGGGGTTCCGGTAGGAGATGGGCAAAAGCGGACTCTGATCTCTGAGCCCGAGGCGGTTGTGGTTGGTGCGGTAATTAGCGTCATAACAACTGACAAGCTTAGGCAACTTGGTTGTGCAAAACGCCAATACCCTCAATCTCACACTCAACTGAATCACCGTGGGTGATGCGAGAGATGCCGGCTGGCGAGCCGGTGAGAATGACATCACCTGGGAAAAGGGTCACGTTTTCCGAGACAAAGGACACGATGGTTTCAACATCGAAAATCATGTCCTTGGTGGTGGCGTGCTGGCGTTGTTCGCCGTGAACACGAGAGTCCAAACGCTTACCGGTTGGATCAAAATCGGTTTCGATCCATGGGCCTAGCGGGCAGAAGGTGTCAAAACCCTTTGATCTTGCCCACTGCAGGTCTGAGAACTGAATGTCTCTAGCGGTGATGTCATTTCCAATGGTGTAGCCGAAGATGTGGCTCATGACTTCACCCTTAGAGATGTTCTTGGCCTGTTTGCCGATCACAACCGCAAGCTCAACCTCAAGCTCAATCTGATCGGACTGGTGCGGCAGCACGATGGTGTCACCCGGGCCAATGATCGCGCTAACGGGCTTGAAGAACATAAGTGGCTCATCAGGAACATCCTGTGATATCTCAGCTGCGTGAGCGGCGTAGTTCATACCGATGCAAATGATTTTGCTTGGTGCAACCGGTGCTAAAAGTTGAATTTGGTCGAGGGCAACACTTTGCCCAGAAAGTTCTTTGGATTCAAATGGGCTGCCCGCAAACAGGGAGACCTGATCTCCAACTACTGAACCGAATCTAATCTCACCATTGAGATTGAATCTCGCAATTTTCATTCGTCTAGTCTGCCAGCTTAAGCATCCAGTTGTGACGATCTGGGACAGTTCCGTACTGAATTCCAGTTAGTTCCTGACGCATCTGGGCGGTTAGCTGTCCTGGCTCATTGCCACCAATAACGATTTCCTCTTGTTCGGATTTGAAGATGCCAACCGGAGTAATTACCGCCGCGGTGCCGCAGGCAAAGACTTCGACGATCTCGTCACTCTTGACGCCACTGCGAACCTCATCGAGAGTCACCTTGCGCTCTTGAACCTCAATGCCCCGATCGCGAAGCAGGGTGATCAATGAGTCTCTGGTGATGCCACGCAAAATTGTGCCGTCCAGCGCTGGGGTTACCACGTGACCGTCTTTGTAGACAAAGAACAGATTCATGCCGCCAAGTTCCTCGATGTAGGTTGCGCTCTCGGCATCTAGGAACATCACCTGGCTGCAGCCATTTTCAAGGCCCTCGGACTGGGCCAACAAAGATGCCGCATAGTTTCCACCGGTCTTTGCCTCACCGGTGCCGTGCTTTCCAGCGCGTGCAGAATCTAGTGCAATCCAAATCGCTACCGGCTTTAGTCCGCCGGTGAAATAAGGGCCAACCGGAGACGCGATAACGCGGTATTCCACGCGCTGAGCTGCACGGACACCTAGGAAGTTCTCGGCAGCAATCTCAAAAGGCCTGAAATACAGGGTCTTCTCCCCCTCAGGAGCTGGAACCCAATCGCCGTCTACCTCGATTAGCTGGCGGAGTGACTCAATAAACACCTCGGTAGGTAGCTCAGGCAGCGCCATGCGGTGAGCAGAGCGCTGCAGGCGCTTGGCATTTGCCTCAGGTCTAAATGTCCAGATTGAACCGTCCTGGTGGCGGTATGCCTTGATGCCCTCGAAGATCTCCTGGCCATAGTGCAAAACTGCCGAGGACGGGTCCATCATGATTGGGCCGTAAGGGATTACCTCTGCTGAGTTCCAGCCCCTGTCCTTCTCCCAAACCACAACTACCTGGTGGTCGGTGAGCTTTGCACCAAAGACCGGGTTTGCGAGAATCGCATCGCGCTCACTGATTGGGGTTGGGTTTTGGTTTCGGGTTACCTTGAAGTCCATGATCGTCACCTAAATAAGCTCCAGGATGCTTTGAGCAACCTGATCGGTCGAACGCTTTGAATCCCCGCGGTGAGCTAGGTCTTGCGCTACCGCTTTTTCGATCCTGACTGCCGCATCGGTATAGCCGAGGGTTCTAGCCAAAAGTGCTGCAGAAAGGATTGCTGCAGTTGGATCAGCGAGGTTTTTGCCCGCAATATCCGGCGCTGATCCATGAACGGGTTCGAACATGGATGGGAAAGCACCGGTTGGATTTAGGTTAGCCGAAGCAGCCAAGCCAATGCCACCGCAAATAGCGGCTGCAAGGTCGGTGATGATGTCGCCAAAAAGGTTGTCGGTCACAATCACATCGAAGCGCTCTGGGGAATTCACCATGTGGATAGTGGCAGCATCGATGTGCAAGTAGTCGTGGGTCACCTTTGGATACTTCTTGGAAACCTCTTCAACCATTCGAAGCCAAATCTTGCCGGCGTGAACCAAAACGTTGGTCTTGTGCACCAAGGTGACGTGCTTGCGCTCGCGGTTTGAAGCCAGGTTGAATGCGTATTCAACCGCTCTGCGAACACCAAAGGCAGTGTTGACCGAAACCTCGTTCGCAACCTCCTGCTCGGTGCCCTGGCGGATAGCTCCACCGTTGCCAACATATGGACCCTCGGTGCCTTCGCGCACCACAACAAAGTCAATGTTCTTGGCATTTAAAAGGGGTGAAACCACTCCATCAAAAAGTTTCGATGGGCGAAGGTTGATGTGGTGGTCAAAAGCGAAGCGAAGTTTCAGCAGTAACCCACGCTCCAAAACTCCTGATGGGACCCTAGGGTCACCAATTGCACCAAGCAAAATGGCGTCGTGCTTGGCCAACTGCTCAAGGTCGTCTTCGGTGAGTGCCTCGCCGGTTGCAAGGTAGCGATCAGAACCCAGGTCATAGCTTGTGATGTCGAGTTCTACTCCGCCAAGAGCCTTCTCCAAGGCGGCAATGCCGACAGAGGTGACCTCAGGACCGATGCCGTCACCGGCTACCACAGCAAGATTGATGGATTTCAAAACTAGGCCTCACAGATTGTTTAGAACAACCTTATTGCCTTTTGCCCACGCTCACAGGGCTAACCCCTGCTCAGACATGGCAAACTAGAGCAAGTCTTTCTGGCTTGAAGCCAGATTTATGAAAGGGACAAACAATGGCTAACGAAGTAGACATCGACGAACTAGAAGGCGCAATCGCACAGGGTGCATTTGTTGTTGATGTGAGAGAAGACCACGAATTCGAGACCGGCCACGTCCCACAGGCCCATCACATTCCGCTCAGCACAGTCCCCGACAGCACCGAGCTATTGCCTCAGGGCGAGACTATTTGGATTATCTGCCAGGGTGGGGTCCGCAGTATGAAGGCTGCCGAATACCTTGAAGCTCAGGGTTTTGATGTCGTTTCGGTTGCCGGTGGCACTGGCAGCTGGATTTCTGCTGGCAAAGAAGTTTCGCTAGACCCTAGCCTCTAAAAGGTCGGATCTAAGGCTTAGTAAGCCTCAGAAATCGAGATTGCCTGCATAACATCGGCCTTGATCTCAGTGCGGAGCTTCTCCAAAATCTCATGGGCGACTGGGGAGTCAACGGTAATTACGCTGAGTGCCTTGCCGCCTTTTTGCTGACGGGCGATGGTCATTGCAGCGATGTTTACCGATGCCTCGGCAAATGCCTTGCCGTAAACGGCCACGATGCCCGGACGGTCTTGGTAGACCATGACAACCATGTGGTCAGCCATTGAAAGCTCAACGTCGTAACCGTTGATGGAGACAACCTTCTGGTGGTGCTTAGGTCCAATAACTGTGCCGCCAGCAGAAACTACTGAGCCATCTGAAAGCACAGCCTTCAAGGTGGTGACATTGCGGTATTCATCGCTCTCGGTTGCCTGAGTTAGACGAACCTCAACACCACGCTGCTCTGCCATTAGCGGAGCATTCACGTAGGAAACCTGCTCGGTAACCATGGTCTGGAACAATCCCTTTAGCGCCGCCAACTTCAAGACGGTGACATCGTGAGCCGCAATCTCTCCCCTGGCTTCAAACTCAACCGAAACGATCGAGGTGTGGGCAAGGCCCGCAACAATCTGGCCAAGCTTTTCAGCTAGTGGAATTCCTGGCTTCACGGATGCATCGATAACACCACCGGCGACATTTACCGCGTCTGGCACTAGGTCGCCAGCGAGTGCAAGGCGAACCGAACGAGCAACTGAGATACCGGCCTTTTCCTGGGCCTCATCGGTAGATGCGCCAAGGTGTGGGGTAACCAAGATGTTTTCCAAAGTTAGAAGTGGTGAATCCTTTGGAGGCTCGTTTACGAATACGTCCAAACCAGCACCTGCGATGCGGTTGGTCTTTAGAGCTGCGTAGAGCGCAGCCTCGTCGATGATTCCACCGCGCGAGCAGTTCACGATGCGAAGGTTTGACTTAGCAATCGCGAACTGGTCTGTGGAGATCATGCCGGTGGTCTCAGGAGTCTTAGGAATGTGGATGGTTATGAAGTCAGCACGCTTCATCATCTGATCCATGTCCACCAGCTCAACGCCGATTTGCTCAGCACGAGCCTGGGTCACATAAGGGTCATAGCCAATCAGCGTCACACCAAAGCCAGCCAGACGCTGCGCCACCAAGGTTCCGATGCGCCCTAGGCCAATGATTCCGATGGTCTTCTCATAGAGCTCGACACCGGTGTACTTTGCGCGCTTCCACTCACCGTTTTTTAGCGATGCGTTGGCATCTGGGATGTGGCGAGATAG
>CAMAQN010000013.1 GCA_945860535.1 Auritidibacter sp. Marseille-P8566 | reverse complement strand
TGTTCAAGCTCTTTGGAGCAGGTACTCTCGTCTTCGGATTTGCCTTCACAATCTTCGAGATTTTGGTTGCGGTTTTGCAGGCATACGTATTTACACTTCTGACCACTGTCTACATTCAGTTGGCATTGGCAGACGAACACTAAATAAACCCCACGGAAGGAAATCAAGTGGACGCAGTTAACATCGCCGAACTATCCGGCAACATCGCAGTGGTTGGTTACGGCCTAGCCGCAATCGGTCCTGGAATCGGTGTAGGTCTTGTTGTTTCTAAGACCATCGAGTCCATCGCACGTCAACCAGAGCTAGCAGGCAAGCTACAGGTCACCATGTGGCTAGGTATCGCCTTCACCGAGGCGCTTGCGCTTATCGGTCTAGCTACCCCATTCATCTTCGTCTAAGCAAAAGGTAAACGATGATTTCAAGGATTCTTGCCGCCGCAGCGGAGGAGGGTGCAGAAGCACCTAACCCGTTGATTCCGGCTTGGTATGACATCACCTGGTCATCGGTTGTCTTTGTTGTTCTGCTGACCTTCTTCTGGTTCAAGGTTCTACCTGGATTCAAGAAGATGCTCGATGAGCGCGCTAAGGCAATCGAAGGACGCTTGGCCGAGGCCGAGGCTGCCCAGCGATCTGCCGAAGAGCGCACTGCTCTCATCGAGGCCGAGCAGGCCAAGTTGCGCAGTGAGTCATCTTCTATCCGCGAGGAGGCACGCTCTGAAGGAGCCGCCATCCTGGCAGAGATGAAGGCTCAGGCGGCAGCCGAGGCAGAACGCCTACAGCAGACAGTCAAGAACTCTCTCGAGGCAGAGCGTGAGGTCGCCCAGCGCGTCCTTCGTGCCGAGATCGGTGAGCTTGCGATTGAACTTGCTTCTCGAATCGTCGGGCAGAAGCTCCAGGAGGACGCCGTCGCCAACAAGGTTGTCGACGACTTCATCTCTGAGCTTGAGGGTAAGAGGGCGTAACAACAAGTGGCATCCAGTACCAGAGCAGCCAAACTAGCGGCCGAGCAAGCGCTCGGATCGCTGTCTGGCCTGAGCCTTCAGACCGCAGCAGAATTGTTTGCGGTTGCCAATGCCCTGCATCAGAGCGCGCAGTTGCGCTCGTTACTGACGGATCCTTCCGCCGCAGTAGCAGGCAAGGAGAAGGTAATTAGGTCAGTTTTTGGCGGCAAACTCTCGGATGCTTCCCTCAACCTAACCATCACGCTTGCAAAGCTACGCTGGTCTGCCACTCGCGACATCGCGAAGGTCGCAGAGCAGCTGGCAGTGCGAGTCGTAGCCGGAGTTAGCGCCGACGCTCACGCCCTACAGGCTGAGCTGTTCTCACTTGAGCAGGTAATCGCCCAGGACAACGAGTTGGAGCTAGCGCTTAGCTCTAACCGTGCATCGGGCGAGCAGAAGCAGGCACTCGTGAAGTCGCTTATTTCTGGGAAGCTTTCGGAAGCTGCCGAGCTTCTAGCTCTGCAGGCAGTTCTTAGCCACAGCGTAAAGAGATATGCAGCTGTGCTTGAGAATTACGGCAGCTGGCTAGCCCAGGTAGCGGGGGAGTCAGTTGCACTGATTACCGTTGCTAAGCCGCTTAGTGATGACCAGCTACAAAGGTTGGGCAACGCCCTAACCGCAAGTTTCGGCCGCAAACTTCAGCTAAACGTTGAGGTTTCGGAAGATGTAATAGGTGGCGTTCACGTCGCCGTGAACGGTGAGGTCATTGACGCCACCCTTCTCACCAAACTTAACCACGCACGTTTGCAACTGAACTAACCAAAAGAAGCAGAGGAACCAATGTCAGAGCTCAAGATCAACCCGAATGAAATTCGGGATGCCCTGAAGGACTTCGTTTCGTCCTTTGAGCCGCAGGGAACCGACAAGCAAGAGGTCGGCTACGTCATCGACGCTGGCGACGGCATTGCTCACATCGAAGGACTGCCAAGTGCAATGGCCAATGAGCTATTGCGCTTCTCGGACGGCACCTTGGGTCTAGCCCTTAACCTCGACGAGCGCGAGATCGGTGTAGTAGTTCTCGGTGAATTCACCGGCATCGAAGCTGGTATGGAGGTCTACCGCACCGGTGAGGTGCTCTCTGTTCCAGTTGGAGACGCTTACCTTGGTCGTGTAGTGAACCCACTGGGTGCACCTATCGACGGTCTAGGCGAGATCAAGAGCGAGGGTCTTCGAGCTCTTGAGCTTCAGGCTCCTGGTGTTATGGACCGTAAGAGCGTTCACGAGCCACTACAGACCGGTATCAAGGCTATTGACGCCATGATTCCAGTTGGTCGCGGACAGCGTCAGCTGATCATTGGTGACCGCCAGACCGGTAAGACTGCAATTGCGGTTGACGCAATCATCAACCAGCGCGACAACTGGCTATCGGGAGATGTAAACAAGCAGGTTCGCTGCATCTACGTTGCTATCGGCCAGAAGGGTTCCACCATCGCTGGTGTGAAGGCAGCCTTGGAAGAGGCTGGAGCAATGGAGTACACCACCATCGTGGCTTCTCCTGCATCTGACCCAGCTGGTTTCAAGTACCTAGCTCCTTACACCGGTAGCGCAATTGGTCAGCACTGGATGTACGGCGGCAAGCACGTTCTAATTATTTTTGATGACCTATCGAAGCAGGCCGAGGCCTACCGCGCGGTATCGCTACTACTACGCCGCCCACCAGGCCGCGAAGCTTACCCGGGTGACGTCTTCTACTTGCACTCCCGCCTACTAGAGCGTTGTGCCAAGTTGTCAGACGCCATGGGTGCCGGTTCGATGACTGGACTTCCAATCATCGAGACCAAGGCAAACGACGTTTCTGCATACATTCCAACCAACGTGATCTCGATCACCGACGGTCAGATTTTCTTGCAGTCAGACCTCTTCAACGCCAACCAGCGTCCAGCTATCGACGTGGGTATCTCCGTATCCCGTGTTGGTGGTGCGGCACAGCTAAAGGGCATCAAGAAGGTTTCCGGAACTCTGAAGCTAGAGCTAGCTCAGTACCGCTCGCTAGAGGCATTCGCTATGTTCGCATCTGACCTAGATGCAGCTAGCCGTAAGCAGCTTGCACGCGGTGCACGATTGACCGAGCTTCTAAAGCAGCCTCAGTTCTCGCCATACCCAGTTGAGGACCAGACCGTTTCGATCTGGGCCGGTACCACTGGCAAGCTAGATGAGGTACCAGTTCAGGACATCCTGCGCTTTGAGCGCGAGTTCTTGGACTACCTAAAGCGCAACACTTCGGCACTGACTGTGATTCGTGAGACCGAGAAGCTAGAAGACGACACCGTCAACGAGCTTGAGAAGGCAATCGAGCACTTCAAGAAGATGTTCCAGCTTCACACCGGTGAGCCACTAGTGAAGGCCGGTAAAGAAGAAGTCAAGGCTCTAGCTGACGAGCAGGTCGGCCAAGAGAAGATCGTTATTCAGAAGCGATAAGGAATAGGTAAGGGTTTAGGTTATGGGTGCGCAACTTCGGGTCTACAGGCAGAAGATTAAGTCTGCCAAGACGACCAAGAAGATTACCCGTGCAATGGAGCTGATCTCGGCATCGAGAATTCAGAAAGCCCAGCAGCGGGTGGCTGCCTCTACCCCTTACACCCGTGCCGTAACCCGTGCAGTTTCAGCGGTAGCTTCTCACGCCAACATCGACCACCCGCTAACCCGTGTCACTGAAAAGCCGACCCGCGCAGCGGTGTTGATTTTCACCTCTGACCGCGGTCTTGCCGGTGCGTTCTCCTCTGGAGCCTTAAAGGAAGCCGAAGCGCTTACCGTAAGGCTTCGCGAGCAGGGCCAGGAGATTGTTTATTACCTGGTTGGTCGTAAGGCGCTAGCGAACTTCAACTTCCGTCGCCGTGCTTACATTCGCGAGTGGACCGGCGGTACTGACCTTCCTCAGTTTGAAATTGCAACTGAGATTGCTAACGCAGTTTTGGAGCTATTCCTTGCTCCTAACGAGGATGGCGGAGTCGACGAGATCTATCTTGTGGGCAACGAATTTGTCTCGATGATAATCCAGGAGCCAACCACCACTCGCTTGCTACCGCTTGAGGTAGTTGAGCAGCAGGCGGTCTCTGACCAAGAAGTCTTCCCACTTTACGAATTTGAGCCAGAGGCAGACAAGGTGCTAGACGCTTTGCTTCCGGTCTACATCGAAAACCGTATCTACAACGTCATGCTGCAGTCTGCTGCCGCCGAACATGCTGCCCGTCAGAAGGCCATGAAGAGCGCAACCGACAACGCAGACAAGTTGATCCTGAACTACACCCGCTTGGCAAACGCAGCACGTCAGGCAGAAATTACCCAGCAGATTTCGGAAATCGTTGGTGGAGCAGACGCTCTGCAGACGGTTGACGAGGACTAAGAGAAAGAAAGCACAATGGCCGAGAGCACTAAGACAGCAACGGGTCGAATCGCGCGCGTTACCGGACCGGTGGTTGACATCGAGTTTCCGCACGATGCGATCCCTGGAATCTACAACGCCCTGACCACCGAGGTCGCTTTTGGTGACCAGAAGTACACGCTTACCCTCGAGGTTGCGCAGCACCTTGGTGACGACCTCGTTCGTGCCATCGCGCTAAAGCCAACCGATGGTTTGGTTCGCGGCGCAGTCGTGACTGACACCGGTGCTCCGATCTCCGTCCCGGTTGGTGATGTCACCAAGGGTAAGGTTTTCAACGTTATCGGCGAGGTGCTAAACGCTGAGCCAGGCGAGAAGATTGAGATCACCGAGCGCTGGCCAATCCACCGCACCCCACCAGCCTTCGACCAGCTTGAGTCCAAGACTCAGATGTTCGAGACCGGTATCAAGGTCATCGACCTGCTAACCCCTTATGTACAGGGTGGAAAGATCGGTCTATTCGGTGGTGCCGGTGTTGGTAAGACCGTTTTGATCCAGGAAATGATTTACCGCGTGGCAGAAAACCACGATGGTGTGTCGGTATTCGCAGGTGTCGGTGAGCGTACTCGTGAGGGTAACGACCTAATCGAAGAAATGCGAGAGGCCGGCGTTATCGAGAAGACCGCACTGGTCTTTGGTCAGATGGATGAGCCACCTGGGACCCGTTTGCGCGTAGCGCTTTCTGCTCTAACCATGGCGGAGTACTTCCGCGATGTTCAGGGCCAAGACGTTTTGTTGTTCATCGACAACATCTTCCGCTTCACCCAGGCAGGTTCTGAGGTTTCCACACTGCTAGGCCGCATGCCATCAGCCGTTGGATACCAGCCAAACTTGGCTGACGAAATGGGTCTGTTGCAGGAGCGAATCACCTCTACCCGTGGTCACTCGATTACCTCGCTACAGGCAATCTATGTTCCAGCTGACGACTACACCGATCCAGCCCCAGCAACCACCTTCGCTCACCTGGATGCAACCACTGAGCTAAGCCGTGAGATCGCTGCCAAGGGTCTGTACCCAGCTGTGGACCCACTAACTTCGACCTCTCGAATCCTGAACCCTGCCTACATCGCGGCAGATCACTACGCGACCGCAATTCGCGTCAAGGCGATCTTGCAGAAGAACAAGGAACTTCAGGAAATCATCGCCATCTTGGGTGTTGAGGAGCTTTCCGAAGAGGACAAGATCACCGTGTCCCGTGCACGTCGTATCCAGCAGTTCCTATCGCAGAACACCTTCATGGCAACCAAGTTCACCTCGGTTCCAGGTTCGACTGTTCCGCTAAAGGACACCATCGAGGGCTTCTCCAAGATTGCCAACGGTGACCTGGACCACGTTCCAGAGCAGGCGTTCTTCAACTGTGGTGGCCTTGACGATGTTATGAAGGCATTCGACCGCATCCAGAAGGATCTGAAGTAGTGGCAAGAGAACTTAACGTAGACCTAGTCGCAGCAGATCGTAAGATCTGGTCCGGCAGCGCAACCATGGTGGTCGCCAAGACCGCCGAAGGTGAAATTGGTCTACTCGCAGGTCACGAGCCGATGCTTGCCATCATGGCAGCGGGTCAGATTCGAATCACTCTTGCCGAAGGCAAGCCAGTGATCGCGGAGACCACTCAGGGCGGCTTCTTATCTATCGAGTCTGACACTGTCACCTTGGTGGTCAGGGACGCAACCCTAATTAGCTAATGCTTATTCTGCTGCCGCCGTCGGAAACTAAACGTTCCGGCGGCGTTGGCATTTCTATCGACAAAGCGGCCATTATTTGGGCAGCGCTTGATCCCGCCAGAGACGTTTTACTGAAGAAGCTCGCAACGCTTTCGAAGTCCAAAGCAAAGACCATCAAAGCTTTGAAGCTAGGCAAGAATAGGGATGCGGATATTGCGAGTTTGAAAGAGCTACTAACCGCACCAACGATGCCAGCTGTTGAACGTTACGCCGGCACACTCTATGACGCACTTGGCTATCAGACTCTCTCGCCAGAAGGTCAAGAGCGAGCCAAAGAAAAGCTCTTCATCCAGTCCGCCTTGTTTGGGCTTTTGCCCGCTACCGAGCAGATTCCCTACTACCGGTTCTCAGCCAATAGCAGCCTGCCGGGCATTGATCTCAAAAAGCACTGGACCAAGGCTCACGCGGCAGTCTGGCCAAGAATGCTGGGTCCAATTCTTGATCTTAGGTCCAAGAGCTATGCCGCCCTTAACCCAATTCCTGTGCGCGAGCACTACACGGTCGAGGTGCTGGATGAGACCTCTGGAAAGGCGTTGAATCATTTCAACAAAAAGGCCAAGGGGGCCTTTGTTAGAGCAGCGCTTGAGCATGGCTTAGAAACTGCTGACCAAATCCCGCAAATAGCAAAACTGGCAGGCCTTTCGGCCCGCCAGTCCGGTGCAGTTATTGAACTTATAGTTCCAAGCGGCTTTTAGCCGTCTTTGGTGGTGACGCCAGGCTCAATCATTGGAGCAACTTCTTCATATTTTGGAAGTTCAATAACGCCATCTTCCAAGCTAATGATCGAGTCGAACCAGCCCTGGTCGTTGTAGAGCAGGTGACCTGGAACCAACCAGAATCCGCCGGCCGCATCCCAAACGCCCAGCATTGCTGCCTCTGACTTATTGATCTTTAGGTCAACGACCTTAGGTGCTGGATTCTCCTCTGGAGCTGCACCTTCGCCCGGAAGGGGCTCCACACCCGTTTCAGAGCCAACAGCTGGGTCCACGCTAACCCTTGATGAGATTGCGGTGTTGTTGTAGAAGCTAGCTGGGGTAGAGCCGTACCAACGACCCTCCTTGATTCGAGAAACCGCATCGTTGGGCGAGATGGTCTTGAACTCACCACGATCTACAAGCTTGAAGCTGTGACCGGAGGCATTAGCTAGGTTGCCCCATGCATCCCAACCGACAGAAACGCTCACTGGAAGCGCTTGGCCAGCCAAAGTTAGGTCTGCGTAGGCATAACCACCCCACTCGTCGCGAGAAACCTTGAAGTCACTGGCTGATATATCAGTGCCAAGAGAAGCGAAGAGCTTGGCAGCGTATTTCGCCATTTCTTCTTTTGAAGGAACTAGTTCTGGCTGAGGTTTTGGCTGTTCGCAAGTCTCTGGCGAAGTACCGTCATCTTTGGTTTCGCTTGGAGTCGCGCTACAAGCCCAGAGCGATGAGTCCCAGCTGGAGAAGTACCAAGCGCCGGTGCCGGCCCAATAAACATTTAGATAAGACTCGACACCAGATTCGGACTTACTCTGAACCGTAAAGCTTGGAGCCAAATCGGTGGACCACTCGTCTTTTTTGATCTCGCCCTGAACCTTGAATTCCCTCATGAGCGATGCCATTAGACCCTCAGCGGTTCCAACCAGCTCCGCCTGATAAATGTGACCCTTACCGGTTGACTCACTAAGTCCATCTGCGATGTAGTTGTACTGCACGTAACCAGGCCAAATCATGCCGACCTTGGCATCAGCAGGGGCAGACTCCGCGCTGGCGAGCGTCTGGCCGCCCTGAGTGCCAATGCCCATCGTGAAAAGTGGCTGCGGAGCAAACGCGCTTGGTAAAACAAACGCACCCACCAAGGCCAGTGATGCAGCCGCAAAAGATCCAAGACCTAGGCGAACGCTGTTGAATCCAAATACGCGCTTTGGTTTGGCCTTGGCTGCCTGAGCAACAAGGTAATCCGGCAGTTCTGCACCTTCGGTCGAGATCGAGTTTGAGATGCGGTTTCTAAGTTCTTCGTTTTCGTTCATATTCATGATGTGTAGTAAGCCTCTAGTTATTTTCAGAATTCAATAGCTGGGTAAGTTTTGCTTTGGCACGAGACAGTGAGATAGCGCAGGCATTCTCGCTTTTTTCTAGCGCTACGGCCAGCTGTTTTGGCTCTAGACCTTCAAATGCCCACAGTGCAAGTATTTCCTGCTCCTTAGAAGTCAATGCCTTCCATGCGTCAGCCAACTCCAAATCAGCCAGCGCTATCGACTCGGCACTCGGAGCGGATTGCGGCTCCTGCAGGGTCGCAAAAATCGCCTGTCTGCCCTGTTGCTTACGGTTGTGGTTGGAGATCAGATAGCGAGCAGATTTGTATAGCCAGGGGAGCTCTAGGCCCTTGGGAATGCTGTCTTTCTTCTGCCAGGCCAGCGCAAATAGATCTGCGGCTAAGTCCTCAACATCCTCTGATTTGGTTCGTCTTGCGATAAACCGTGATGCTTCAGGCAGATAAGCCCTGAAGATGTCGTTAAATTCTTGCTCAGTCATTTCTCTCCCATCTAGCCAATGTAATGGCGATGCGAATCTTTTCAGTCTCTTCTGAAGCATCCCGGTGCGTGGTCTTTTACCAAGCCGGATGATTGCATCAGGGCATACATGGTGGTTGGACCTACAAAACTAAATCCCAATTTACGCAGCGCCTTGCTCAGAGCGATTGATTCTTCGCTGGTAGCAAGCCAAGCGAAGTTGGATTCTGGAGCTTGTCGAGTCTTAGGAGCGAATGACCAGATCAGACTGGTGAGGTCTATCTCTTGATCTAGCACCAAGTTGGCGTTGTTAATCGTGGAGATGATTTTGGCCCGATTCCTAATGATCTCGGGGTTTAGCATCAGGTCCTCGATTTTATTGGCATCAAACTTTGCAACTTTTTTGATCTCAAAGTTCTCGAATGCTCGCCTAAAACCCTCGCGCCTTTTCAGGATGGTGATCCAACTCAGGCCAGCCTGAAATCCCTCGAGGCAGATCGCTTCAAAGAGCTCTCGCTGACCACGGCCTTCTTGTCCCCACTCACTGTCGTGATAGCGGATGTAGATCTCATCGTCAGTCACCCAGGAACAGCGGGTTACGCCATCGGAATGGGTGCGGGTGTGGGTCACTCGGAAAACTCAATTTTCTCAAGGGCTAGAAGTTTGCGCTTGGTAGGGATGCCGTCGCCACCGGAGTATCCGGTGATCTTGCCGCTGGTTCCCATGACGCGATGGCAGGGGACAATCAGGGGGATCGGGTTGGCTCCCACTGCGGCACCGACCGCACGGGAAGCCTTTGGTCTTCCGATTCTTCGAGCAATCTTGCCGTAACTGAGCGTCCTACCGTGCTTAATCTTCGAAATCTCAGCCCAAACGGCGAGTTGAAACTCAGTGCCCGAGAGATCGAGTTGACCCTGGTAGTCCGCTTGGTTTCCTGCAAAGTAGTCCGTAATCCATTTGATTGCTTTATCAACCTGGGCCTGGGCTTTGTTACTGGCGGTGAAATCTAAACGCTTGGCATCTCCCATTAGGAAAGCCAGCTCAACCACAGCGTTATCGCTGGCGGAGATGGCCAGGCGACCGATCGGGGTTTTTACAACTTTGGTGCAACCAATTTCTGTAACCATTACTCAAGTATCTCGAATAGAAATGAGATTTTTAGCTCTTATCCCATCGGCTGTGGAAAAGAGTTATCCACAGAAGTTTCAATCGAACACCAGCCGGGTTCACCGGTGGGCAGTGTGTAAGCATGAAAAGCAATTTCATCATCAAACTGCAGCACCTTCTCTCAGACAAGCGCTTGCCCGCTGATACTAAAACAGAAGTTTCCCAGCCCACGCCCTCATCCCTGACTGGGTCGCTGGGTGTAGATCAGCAAGGTGTGTCAGTTGACAATCCGCTTCGAGTTTTCACTGGACACTGCATGATCTTGGGCGCAACGGGGACTGGCAAGACGACCCTGGTCAAAAACCTATTGGGCGACATTGATTGCCAGGTGCTTTGGTTACCGGATGCGGACCCTCAAGCCAGTGCCCTGAAAGACGCGATTTGCCAACAGCAGCGCTTTGAGCTGCCTGTTCTTTTAGTTGTGGATGACGCGCACTTGTTTACTGAGCATTTGGAGCTAATCGAGATTGTCGCGAGGGATGGAAGAAAATCGAACATCTTCCTCGTACTAACTGCTCAACTGCTATCTGATGTGCCGCAAGCAGTTTGGCAAAATTGTCAGATTCGGTTCGCTATCGGCCAAGAAGCTATGAAGCAGTTGAATGTTTCAACCCATGAGCAGCCATCCGCTTATGTGGCGCACTTTAGCTGGCCCGGCAGGCAAGGGTTCCTTCGTGTTGTTGAATCAAAATTCCAAAACAGGAAGCTGCCAGATCAAGGCAATCCTTTGCTTAGACGCGCTTCCACGCCTCAGTTAGCACCTTACGAAGAATCTGCTCCAGCTCGTCAAACTCCTTCGGACCAATGGTCAGTGGAGGAGCTAGCTGAACCACAGGGTCTCCACGATCGTCAGCTCGGCAATACAGCCCTGCCTCATAGAACGCGCTATTCAAGAACCCTCTAAGAAGCTTCTCAGACTCTTCCTTCGTGAAGGTTTCGCGAGTTTTCTGGTTCTTCACAAGCTCGATGGCGAAGAAGTAGCCATCGCCACGGACATCACCAACGATTGGAAGGTCGTAAAGCTTTTCCAGTGTCTTGCGGAAGATAGGGGAGTTGGTGCGAACGTTGTCTACCAACTTCTCACGGTCATAGATGTCAAGGTTTGCAAGTGCTACAGCGCAGGCAACCGGGTGGGCGGCAAAGGTGTAACCGTGCGGGAAGATTGTGGTTCCCTCGGTGAATGGCTCAAAGTACTTTTCCTTGAGGAACAAAGCACCAAGGGGTTGAGTTCCAGAGGTGATTGCCTTTGCGGTAATCATCATGTCTGGCTCAATGCCGTAACGGTCGCAGGCGAACATCTCACCAGAGCGGCCAAAGCCGGTGATGGTCTCGTCAGCGACGAAGATCACGTCGTACTTATCGCAGATCTCACGAACGCGCTTGAAGTAGCTCGGGTGAGCGGTGAAGCAGCCACCGGAGTTTTGGATTGGCTCAACATAGAAGGCGGCAACGGTGTCTGGCCCCTCCATCAAGATGGCTTCTTCGATGCGGTTAGCGGCCCAAATGCCGAATTCTTCCTCGGAAGTGAATCGGTCCCTAGCTCGGTACCAGTTGGTGTTTGGTACGCGAATGGTTGATGGCACTAACGGCTCAAACATTGCCTTCATGGCAGCGATACCGGTGATCGATAGAGCTCCGTGGCTAGTGCCGTGGTATGCGGTCATGCGAGAGATGACCTTGGTCTTGGTTGGCTTGCCCTTGAGCTTGTAGTACTGCTTGGCAATCTTCCAGGCGGTCTCGACCGCCTCACCACCACCGGTGGTGAAGAAGATGCGGTTTAGATCTTTAGGTGCATAGCTCAATAGGCGTTCTGCCAGCTCAATCGCGCGAGGGTGTGCGTAAGCCCATAGCGGCATGAAGTCCAGCTCCATCATCTGCTTGGCGGCCGCGTCGGCAAGTTCCTGGTGGCCGTGACCGGCATTTACCGCGAATAGTCCACTGAGGCCATCAATAACCTTGTTGCCCTTGGAATCCCAGAGGTAGTGCCCCTCACCTCTGGTGATGATGGTCATGTCTTTGGTCAGGTAGGGGGAGTGGCGGGTGAAGTGCATCCAAAGGTGATCTTTGGCACTGCGTTGAAGTTCTTTGTCGCCGTAAGGTTCGCCGTTGCTCATTGCTTCGAACAGCTTGAGGTCTCGGCGCTCGCCGGATTCGGACTTCTTGGATTTCTTCTTGCCGAGTAGGCCTAGGAGGCCTTTGGACTTCTTGGGTGCCATTGCTATCACTCTTAACTTCGTCGTTAGTTGGCTAGAAAGATGCTATCGGGTTCCCCAGCTATAGAACTGCTTGTGGAGCTTGAGATAGACAAATGTCTCGGAGGAAATCACTCCTGGGAGTGATCGGATCTTGTCGTTTAGCAACTGAATAAGGTCTTCGTCATCTTCACAAACCACCTCGACCAAAACGTCGAAGCTGCCTGCGGTGAGCACCACGTAGTCAACCGAGTCAAACTCCGTAAGTTGCTTTGCAACCTCGGAGGCGTTTCCCATGCACTTGATTCCGATCATGGCCTGGCGACTAAAGCCAAGCTTCATCGGATCGGTCACCGCGACCACCTGCATCACTCCGGACTCGGTCAGCTTCTGCACCCGCTGTCTCACAGCGGCTTCGGAAAGACCCACTACCTTGCCGATCTCCGAGTAGGACTTTCGGCCATCTATTTGCAGTTGCTCAATAATCTTTTTGGACACATCGTCCAGCTGAGAGCGGCTAGCTCTTTCCATTCTTGCCATTGCAGAAGTATTGCCCAACGAGGTGCCACAGACGATGGAATTCGCAACAAAATTGTCAAATAGTTACGAATTCAGTCGAGTTTCAAAACTAGGCTGTCGAAATGCCCCCTGCGGGTTTAGAGTCGATGCATTACTAGCTCAATGAGGAGTTTCGCGTGTCAGTGAAGCAATTGAAAAACTTTGTCGGTGGCAAGTACGTTGCCGCTTCTTCTGGTGAAGTCAGCGATGTCATTAACCCATCAACCGGGCAGGTCTATGCCCACGCTCCGGTATCCAGCGAGCAGGATGTAGCCGCTGCCTATCAGGTTGCCCAGGCCGCTTTTGAAGAGTGGGGCCAAACCACACCATCTGAGCGACAGCTAGCGCTGTTTCGAATTGCCGATGCCCTAGAAGCCCGAGCCAAGGAGGCAGCCGAGGTTGAGTCCGAGAACACCGGTAAGCCGCTTTCCACCCTCGTGGATTACGAGATCATGCCTTCGGTGGATCAGATTCGCTTCTTCGCCGGTGCTGCCCGAAACCTAGAGGGCCGCTCCGCAGGAGAGTATCTGCGTGATCACACCTCAATGATTCGCCGCGAGCCAATTGGTGTAATTGGTCAGGTCACTCCATGGAACTACCCGCTGAATATGGCGACCTGGAAGTTTGCTCCTGCTATCGCAGCCGGCAACACCATCGTGCTAAAGCCATCAGACACCACACCGGCTTCCACTTTGCTACTGGCAGAAATCGCAGCAGAGTTTTTGCCTGCCGGTGTTTTCAATGTGGTTACCGGTAACCGCGACACTGGTCGATCAATGATCGAAAATCGCATCCCTCAGATGGTGTCGATTACGGGAAGCGTTCGTGCCGGTATGGAGGTCGCCAAGAGTGCATCCTCAGACCTCAAGCGAGTCCACCTTGAGCTAGGTGGCAAGGCTCCGGTAATCGTGTTTGCAGATGCTGACTTTGCTAAGACTGCAGCTGGCATTGTTGCCGCTGGCTTCTTCAACGCAGGTCAAGACTGCACCGCAGCCACCAGGTTGCTGGTGCAGGAATCTGCCTACGACGAGTTCATGCCATACCTATTGGCAGAGGTGAAGGCCAGCGCGAAGGTTGGAAAGCCTTCCGAGGAAGACATTCTGTTTGGACCGGTCAACAACGCTGGCCAGCTTGCTCGTGTCAAGGGATTCATCGATCGCCTGCCAGATCACGCCCGAATCGAAGCCGGTGGTAACCAGATCGGTACCGAGGGTTTCTTCTTTGAGCCAACCGTTCTCTCTGGCTTCAAGCAAACCGATGAGCACATCCAGGAGGAAATCTTCGGACCGGTTATCACCGTTCAGAAGTTCTCGGATGACGCTCAGGCGCTGAAGTGGGCAAATGACGTTCAGTACGGCCTAGCCGCTTCGGTTTGGACCACCAACCACTCTCGTGCAATGCGCTTTGCAAAACACTTGGACTTCGGCGCGGTTTGGATCAACACCCACATCCCATTGGTTGCAGAAATGCCGCACGGTGGCTTCAAGCACTCTGGCTACGGCAAGGATTTGTCCCAGTACGGCTTTGAGGATTACACCCGAATCAAGCACGTCATGAGCTACATCGGAGACTGAGGATAGAAATTTATTTTCTTGGTCCTAAAAGTTAAAGTTTTGTGCCAAACTTGGGCTTGCTTCGGTTTCCCGGTAGCAATGTTCATGTTGGTTATTACTCACCACTGGATTGAAATCCGTGGACTAAGGAGATTGCAATGAAGGAAGGTCTACCTCAGGACCCAATGATGCGTCAGCTCGTGCAAATGGCACGTGGCAAGATGCTTTCTCGTCGCGCTACCCTTTTGGGTATCGGTGGCACCGCCGCCGTTCTGTCTTTGGCCTCTTGTGCCGCTGACGCCAAGAGTGAGTTGACACCAGCAACTGATCTTTCTGACAGTGAAAAAGTTTTGGTTTGGCACAACTGGCCGCTTTACATGGATGGCGAGGATGACGCCTCCTACCCGACTCTAAACCGCTTCATGGACCAGACCGGCATCACCGTCGAGTACATGATGGAAATCGACGACAACGACACCTGGTACGCCAAGGTCAAGGACCAGCTGGCTTTGGGCACTGACCCAGGGTTCGATGTGGCCTGCCCAACCAACTGGTTGGTAAACCGCATGATCGGTCTTGGCTACCTTCAGACTCTTGACAGCGCAAACATGCCAAACAAGGTCGCAAACCTAGCCCCTGCTTACCTAGGCGACGCCAATGACCCAGAGCGCACGATCTCGGTTCCTTACCAGGGCATCATCGGCGGCATTGTTTACAACAAGAAGATGTACAAGGAAGCAACCGGCAAGGATGCCCCAACCTCACTAGCTGATGTTTGGGCTCCTGAGCTAAAGGGACGTGTTGGCCTAATCTCCGAGATGCGTGACTCTGTGGGCCTAACCCTATTGAGCCAGGGCATCGACATCACCAGCGACGCATCTCTAACCGAGGATGCGTTCAACGCAGCGGTTGAGTTCATTGCTGCTCAGGTTTCTTCCGGTCAGATCTTCAACATCAAGGGCAACTCCTACGGTGAAGACCTAACCAACGGCAACATCATCGTGGCATTGGCATGGTCGGGAGACACCACAATCTTGAACGCTGAGGTTGGCGAAGAGCGCTTTGGTTTCGTTGTCCCAGACACCGGTTCAACCATCTCCTCTGACTCCTTCGTTGTTCCTATGGGCTCGGCTCACAAGAAGAACGCTGAAGCGCTAATCAACTACTACTACGACCCAGTAAACGCTGCTGAGTTGGCTGCCTACGTGAACTACGTAACTCCAGTGGTTGGCGCTAAGGAAGAGATGCTAAAGACCGACCCTGCGTTGGCCGAGAACCCATTGATCTTCCCGTCCGAGGAATTCCTTGCAAATGTCTTTGCCTTCCGCGCTCTAACCGGACAGGAAGAGCAGCGCTTCGCAACTGCGTGGCAAAACGTTTTGCTAGGCGCCTAGGTGGCAACAGAGTTCGTAGCTAGAGGTCAAGACCTAGAGCTAGTTGGCATTCACAAAGAGTTCCCTGGTTTCACAGCCATTGAGAACCTTGACCTAAAGATCCCAGCCGGTGAGTTTTTCGCACTGCTTGGACCTTCGGGTTGTGGCAAGACCACCACTTTGAGAATCGTGGCGGGATTGGACGAAGCCTCTCGCGGCAAGGTGCTAATTGGAGGCAAGGACGTAACTGCTTTCAAGCCTCACGAGCGTCCAGTGAACACTGTGTTCCAGAGCTACGCGCTGTTTCCTCACATGTCCGTTTTGGAGAATGTAGCGTTTGGACTTCGTCAGCGCAAGATTTCCGATCCGCTTGCCAAGGCAACCGAGGCCTTGCAGCTGGTTGAACTAGAGCACCTGGCTCTTCGCAAGCCACAGCAGCTTTCCGGCGGTCAGCAGCAGCGTGTTGCACTAGCTCGCGCATTGGTAAACCGCCCAGCGCTACTACTTTTGGATGAGCCACTTGGTGCGCTGGATCTAAAGCTTCGTCGTCAGATGCAGGTTGAGCTGAAAGCCATTCAGATGGAAGTCGGTCTCACCTTCTTGCACGTCACCCACGACCAGGAAGAAGCCATGGACATGGCTGACACCGTAGCGGTTATGAACAAGGGTGAGATTGAGCAGATGGGTGCCCCAGAGGCCCTATACGATCGTCCAAAGACCGCGTTCGTTGCAAGGTTCCTAGGGCAGTCCAACATCTTCGTTGGTGACGTGGTTGAGGAAAACGACCACAGCATTTCGATTAGCTGTAACGGTCAAAGAATCGCCGCTCCGAAGAAGCGTTCCGAGAAGCACAGCGGCAAGGTTGCCCTTGGTGTGCGCCCAGAGAAGGCAACCTTCCACGAGGAAAAACCTGACCTTGATTCCAACCACAACCTGGTTGGTCCCGGTGAGATCATCGACATCCGCTTCACTGGAGTTTCTAACCAGTATCTAATCGATGTTCCAGGCTTTGGAGACATCACTGTCTTTGCTCAGAATGTTGGTAAGAGTCCAGTGGTTGAACTTGGTGCTCATGTTTGGGTGAGCTGGAAGGTCGAGCACGCATTTGGCCTAAGCGATCTGCCCCTCAAGGCAGATAACGACGAGGCGTAAAGCCCGTGGCATTCGTAGCGCTAGGTCAGGGTTCTGCAGGTACTTCTTCCGCACCAACAAAGGCATCCAAGGTCGCCTTTATCTTGTTGGCACCGGGCATGATCTACCTCGGGTTGTTCTTTCTTACCCCGCTGGTTTCGCTGGTAATCACATCGCTAAAGACCGCCTCATTTTCCGGCGAAATTGGTATGTATGACTACGGATTCCAGGTTTCGAACTACGCCTACGCGCTAGAGCAGTACCTACCGCAAATCACCCGAAGTTTCGTCTACGCGCTAATCGCAACCCTGATGGCGCTTCTGATTAGCTACCCAATTGCCTACTTCATCGGAGTCAAGGCACGTTCCAAGCCGATTCTGCAGGCTTTTTTGCTGACCTTGGTAATCGCGCCATTCTTCATTAGCTTTTTGCTTCGCACCTTTGCCTGGAAGCAGATCTTCTCAAACGAATCTCCGGCCACTCAGTTCCTGCAGTCAATCGGCGTGCTGGCTCCAGACCAGTATGTAATCGGCAGCAGCTTTGCGGTTATCGCAGGTTTGACATACAACTTCATTCCTTTTATGACCCTGCCGATTTACACCTCGCTTGAGCGCCTAGACACTCGATTGGTTGAGGCCGGGTCGGATCTTTATGCCACTCCAGCTCAAACCTTCTGGAAGGTGACTTTCCCGCTCTCGCTACCGGGAGTCATCTCGGGAACTCTTTTGACTTTCATCCCTATCTCGGGTGACTATGTTTCGGCATCCAGAGACTTCCTAGGTGGTTCTGACACCGCGATGATCGGAAACGTGGTTGAGGCGAACTTCTTCCGCATCCAGGATTACCCGACCGCCTCTGCGCTCTCGGTAATGCTGATGGCTGCCATTGTGGTTTTGGTTTCGGTCTACGTTCGAAAGAGTGGAACGGAGGAGCTACTGTGAAATTTTCACTGGGAAAGTGGCTTCTTCCGACCTATGTCACCTTGGCGTTTATCTTCACGATGATTCCGATTGCCTACACCTTTGTTTTCTCGTTCAACAAGGTAGAAAAATCTAATATCGCCTGGAAAGAGTTCACCTTTGACAACTGGCTAAACATGTGTGAACAGCCGGTGGTTTGTGAAGCTTTTGGTAATTCGTTGGCGATTGCGGTTATCTCAACCCTGATCTCCACAGCGCTCGGAACTGCAATTGCAATCGCACTGGGTCGCTATAAGTTCAAAGGACGCGCGGCGACCAACCTGCTTTTGTTCTTGCCAATGGCAACCCCTGAGGTTGTTATGGGTGCTGGCCTTGCGGCCCAGTTCCTAAACGTTGGTATCTCTAAGGGTTTCTGGACCATCGTGGTGGCCCACGTTATGTTCACATTGAGCTTCGTGGTGGTAACCGTAAAGGCCAGAGTGGCAACGCTTGACCCAAGGCTTGAAGAGGCTGGTCGCGATCTCTACGCGAACGCTTCTTCGGTGTTCTGGAGAATTACCTTCCCACTTTTGTTGCCTGGCATCATGGCCGCGGCAATGCTTTCGTTCGCATTGAGTTTCGATGACTTCATCATCACCCAGTTCAACTCAGGACCTGAGACTACGTTCCCTAAGTTCGTCTATACGGCGGCAGCTCGTGGAATCCCACCTGAGGCCAACGTCATTGGATCACTGGTGTTTATCGTGGCAATCGCAATCGTGATGATTGTTCAGGTGCGCTCTTCGCTGAAGGCTAAGAAGCTTCGCGCTTAGAGGTATAGCGACTCAACAGCATCGCGGAAGTGCGCGTTGTGGTGCTCAGCATCTTTCTCATTCGACGCTGGCGAGAACAAGACCATGTTGTGGAATGGCGTCATCAAAATACCTCGGTTGATCGCGTGCAGCTGCAGGTACTGCTGCAACTCGAAGTCATCCGCATCAGCTGCCTGTCGGCCGTTGAGCGGCGCTTCCGACCTAAAGCTGTATTCGCCTCGGCAACCAATTCGTGAGACTTGCCAGGGCAAGTTGTACTCGTCAATGACCGACTGAATGTTCTGTGTCCAAATTTTGGCTAGTGCCTCCATGCGCACAAATGACTCAGCGGTCAAAACCTCGCTCAAGGTGGCGCGAACTGCCGCCATCGAAAGAGCATTTCCAGCCAAGGTGCCGCCAACTCCACCGACGTCAATGGACTCTAGGTTGGTGGAGATTGCAATTCGGTTGGCCAGCTTCTCGGTTAGGCCGAATGCTCCAACCGGAACTCCGCCACCGATTGTCTTGCCCAGGACCACAACATCGGGATGCAGGTCGTATTGCCTAGTCATTCCGCCGGTACCAGCAGAGATGGTGTGGGTTTCATCCAAAATCCAGATCACGTCATATTTCTGACATAGAGCCTGCATGCCCTCTAGGTAGCCAGGCTCTGGGAGCACGATTCCGATATTGGTAAGCGCAGGCTCCATAAGCATCGCTGCCACTTCACCGCTGGCAAATGCTTGTTCGGCAGCCTCGAGATCATTGAATGGAATAACGACCGTGGTCTGGTTTGGGTGAACAGGCATTCCGATGTTGTCATGACGAGGAACGGTGTTGCCGTTATCGTCCAGCACTGCAAAGGTTTCGTCCACGGTCCCGTGGTAGCAGTAGTCGTGGACAGCAATCTTCTGTCGCCCGGTGACGTGACGGGCATAGCGCAAAATGTGACGGTTGGCGTCGGTTGCGGTGAGGGTGAACTGCCACTTTGGCATACCAAAGCGCTCTGCCAAAAGATTTGCCGAAGCGATGGCATCTGCAGTTGGCAACATGTAGGTCGAACCCTTAGCAATCTGGTTCTGCACTGCCTTTACGGTTGCATCTGGAGCGTGGCCACACATTGCACCGGTGTCACCTAGGCAAAAGTCGGTGTAATCCAGGCCATCCACGTCTGTGAAGTGTGACCCCTTGGCGTGGTCAACGTAGATTGGAAATGGACCTGGCCACTTGGACATCCAAATCATTGGAACACCCTGAACCATCGGGCCTAGCGCCTGCTGGTGGTTCTTACTCGAATGCGGGTGGGTCTCGATAAAGCGGTTGATTTCTGCCTTGAAAAGGTTGTCTAGGCGCGCTCTGTCGCCGTAGGCATGCACGATGAATCACCTTCGATTCTGATTGAATTTCGAATTCTGAGCCCGAAAGGCTCTAAATCCACCCTAAGGGGTTATTTACAACTTTGCCAAACCGGCAGCCAGCACATCCATAGCATCGTGCAGCAGCTCGTCGGTAATAGCCAGCGGAGGCAAGAATCGAATCACGTTGTTGTAGGTACCGGCATTCAGAATTAGCACACCGTTTTGGTGGCAGTGCTTCACAAGGGCATCTACAGCAGCAGAATTTGGGGTCTTAGTGCCAGGCTCAACCAATTCGATTGCGATCATCGCACCCTTACCTCGCAGGTCGCCGATCATTGGGTACTGGCTCTTGAGTTCTCCTAGGCGAGAAAGCAAAACGGTCTCAATCTCCAGCGCACGCTCTAGCCAGCCGCCCTCTTCGAGCTGCTCCAAAACTGCGACACCAGCTGCGGTAGCGGTAGGGGAGCCACCAAAGGTTCCACCTAGTCCACCGGCGTGCGAAGCATCCATAATCTCGGCGCGACCAACCACACCTGATAGCGGCATACCTCCGGCAATACCCTTGGCAACAGTGATTAGGTCAGGCTCAAAGCCCTCTTCCCACTCAGATGCAAACCACTTACCGGTTCTTGCGATACCGGACTGAACCTCATCGGCAACCATCACGATGCCGTTTGCGCGGCACCAGGCCGAAAGGGTTCTTAGGAATCCAGGAGCTGGAACAATAAAGCCACCCTCACCCTGGATTGGTTCGATAAAGACAGCAGCCAACTCAGTAGCACCAACGCGCTTCTCCAGGTAGGTGATCGCTCTGGTCGCAGCCTCTTCACCCGTCATGCCCTCGGCATCACGGAATGGGTAGCTCATTGGAGCGTGGTGCACGCTGCCGGCAAGTGGGCCAAAGCCGGTGCCGTATGGGTGCATCTTGAAGTTCATGCTCATCGTCAGGTTGGTTCTACCGTGGTAGGCGTGGTCAAAAACCGCGACCTCGGTGCGACCGGTGGCTTTGCGAGCAATCTTTACAGCGTTCTCAACAGCCTCAGCACCAGAAGTAAAGAAGGCTGCCTTCTTGGCAAAGTTTCCTGGGGCGTGCTTAGTGATTAGCTCACCAACGCGAACGTAAGGCTCGTATGGAGCAACGGTGAAAAGGGTGTGAGTCAGCTTTGCAACCTGGTTCTGAACCGCTTCCACCACTCGGGCGTTCGTGTGACCGATGGTCACCACACCAATACCGCTACCCATGTCAATAAATTGATTGCCGTCCACATCCTTCATGATCGCGCCGTGGGCGTGGTCGATAAAGACTGGAAGAGCAGTGCCAACACCGGCAGCAATTACCTGCTTGCGGCGTTCTTGCATCTGGGTGGAAAGTGGTCCCGGAATTGCGGTTGCGAGGATTCTCTTTTGCTCAAGGCTCATGCTTCTTATTCTAATTTCGCGGGGGGATTGTTAGCTCCCATTTACACAGATTTGAAAGCGAGTTCTAAGCTTTTGCCATGCGTAGAGTTATTGTCCTAGGTTCCACCGGATCGATTGGCACCCAGGCCCTCGAGGTTATTGCCGCAAATCCGGGCCAGCTTGAGCTAGTTGGGCTTTCTGCATTCTCAAACAAAGAACTTGTTTCGGCTCAGGCAAAACAATTTGGGCTCACCGAAGACTCGATCGCTATCGGGGCCGAAGCTGCAGCCCGGCTGGTTGCCGATTTCGATGCAGATGTTGTTGTAAACGGAATCACCGGTTCTGTTGGCCTTGCAGCCACCCTTGCGACTTTGCGCTCCGGCAAGGTCTTAGCGCTAGCCAATAAGGAATCTCTGATTGTTGGCGGACCGCTGGTCAAACAACTTGCTCGCCCAGGTCAAATCGTTCCGGTCGACTCAGAGCATTCAGCGATTGCGCAGTGCCTTCGGTCGGGAACAGAAGCTGAGGTGGCAAAGCTGATCCTTACCGCCTCCGGAGGGCCATTCCGTGGTTTCAGCAAGCAGCAGCTCGAAGCTGTAACCCCCGAGCAAGCTCTAAAACATCCAACCTGGAGCATGGGCAAGGTGGTGACTACCAACTCGGCAAGCTTGGTCAACAAGGGGCTGGAGCTGATTGAAGCCCATCTTTTGTTTGACATTCCTTTTGATCGCATCGAGGTAACAGTGCATCCGCAGTCGGTCGTGCACTCGATGGTTGAGTTTGTTGATGGCTCGGTGATCGCCCAGTGCTCACCGCCGGACATGAAACTTCCGATTGCCCTTGGCATGGCATGGCCAGAACGATTGGGTCATGTAAGCCAGGCGGTGGACTGGACCAAGTCGCACAATTGGGTATTTGAGCCACTTGATGAAGAAGTCTTCGGCTCTGTGTCACTTGCCAGACAGGTGGGTATCGCTGGTCTTACCTACCCGGCGGTTTATAACGCGGCCAATGAGCAGGCGGTCGATGCCTTCCACGCGGGCAAGATTCGCTTCACAGGAATTTTTGAGGTGATCGAAGAAGTAGTGTCCCAGCACCAGGCATCCAAGGAGCTAAGTCTTGACTCCGTGCTGGATGCTGAGAGTTGGGCTCGCAGGACTGCGGATTCGCTGATAGCTAACGCCTAGGCAAGGCTTTAGCAGGTAGCGTTAGAGGCAAATGGATATCGTTCTATACCTTTTGGGCATCTTCGCAGTCATCTTTGGAATTGCGCTGTCTATTGGTCTTCACGAGCTCGGTCACTATCTGCCGGCAAAACGTTTTGGAGTGCGGGTCAAGCAATTCATGATTGGCTTTGGGCCAACAGTAAAGTCCTGGCGTCGAGGAGAGACCGAGTTTGGCATCAAGGCCATTCCACTGGGTGGCTACATCTTGATGACTGGCATGTATCCGCCGGAAAAAAAGCCAGCCCGCGGTCTGTTCTCTAAGTGGATCAATGAGGCAAGAGCCGCAGAGCGCGAAGACATCTCAGAATCTGATGCCAATCGCCAGTTTTACGCGTTGGCGCCCTACAAAAAGCTGATCATCATGCTCGGTGGTCCCGTGATGAACTTCTTCCTGGGACTTTTGCTGATTGCAATTGCACTGAGCGGCATCGGCACCATGCAGCAGAGCTTGAGTATCCAAAAGGTTTACCAGTGCGTTGACGTGCAAGGAGATGGCAGTTGTCCAAGCGATTCCCCACTGTCTCCGGCGGCGCTCGCAGGGCTTGAACCTGGAGACACCTTCACCGCTGTCAATGGCGAGCCGGTCGCCAGCTGGCAGGAAGTGATTGCAGGGTTCAATCAAAACCTAGCTAGCCCATCCCAGGTTTCGGTAATGCGAGCCGGCGAGGAAATAGCGCTGTCTATAACCCCGGTTTTCTTAGAGCGGCCAATTTACGATGCCGATGGCAAAGCTTTGCTTGATGATCAGGGCGTGCCTCAGACGGAGTTCAAGCCACTTTTAGGAGTGCTGCTTGAACCTAAGAACATTCCGATGCCGATTGGCGATTCATTGAGCTATGGCCTCGGTGCAACCGGTGCAACCTTTGGCTTTATTCTGACTTTGCCGCAGCAGGTTTGGGCAGTAACCAGCTCGACACTTGGGCTTTCGGAGCGAGACCAAAATGGTGCGGTCTCAATTGTTGGCGTCGGCCAAATAGCGGGGGAGCTTAGCCAATCGGAGCTGCCGCTCGAATCAAAGATTGCATCACTTTTGATGCTGCTTGGGGCTTTTAATCTCGCGCTGTTCGCATTCAATTTGATTCCACTGCTACCACTTGATGGCGGTCACGTGCTGGGGGCAATCTACGAATCGCTCAAGCGTAGATTCGGTCGACTGTTTCTCAAAAAGGACCCGGGTCCAATCGACACCGCGAGGACATTGCCTCTGGCGTATGGGGTCTGGTTGGTATTGATTTTTGTCGGTGTGCTTTTGATTTTGGCGGATTTGGTAAACCCAATCACGCTCGGCTAGGAACAAAGTAGCCCGGCAAATGTTTATGCTTTGTTGGGTAAAGAAGGGAATCAATTGCCTGCTGTAAATCTAGGTCTGCCAAAGGCGCCACCTCCAACGCTGGCTCCTCGGAGAAAGACCCGCCAGATCATGGTCGGCAAGGTTGCCGTAGGCGGCGATGCCCCAATCTCAGTGCAGTCGATGTGCACCACCCCAACCACCGACATCAACGCCACCCTGCAGCAGATTGCGGAGCTAACCGCATCTGGGTGCGACATCGTGCGCGTTGCGGTGCCGAGCCAAGATGATGCTGATGTGCTTCGCATCATCGCTAAGCGCAGCCAGATTCCGGTAATTGCAGATATTCACTTTCAGCCAAAGTACGTCTTTCAGGCAATCGATGCCGGTTGCGGTGCGGTTCGAGTTAACCCAGGCAACATTCGTAAGTTTGATGACCAGGTTGGCGACATCGCAAAGGCAGCAAAAGAGGCGGGCGTCTCGATTCGCATAGGCGTAAACGCCGGTTCTTTGGACCCTCGCCTTTTGGAGAAGTACGGCAAGGCCACTCCCGAGGCGCTGGTTGAGTCAGCGGTTTGGGAAGCCAGCTTGTTTGAAGAGCACGATTTCCATGACTTCAAGATATCCGTGAAGCACAATGACCCGGTGGTAATGGTCAAGGCCTACGAAATGTTGTCAGAGCGTGGCGACTGGCCATTACACCTAGGTGTTACCGAGGCAGGACCTGCATTCCAGGGAACCATCAAGTCCTCAGTGGCTTTCGGTGCGCTTTTGGCCAAGGGCATCGGCGACACCATTCGAGTTTCACTGTCTGCTCCTCCGGTAGAGGAAATCAAGGTTGGATCTCAGATTCTTGAATCGCTAAACCTTCGTCCACGAAAGCTGGAAATTGTCTCCTGCCCATCTTGTGGTCGTGCTCAGGTCGATGTTTATACCTTGGCTAATGATGTGACCGCAGGGCTTCAGCACCTGACCGTTCCAATCCGCGTGGCCGTTATGGGCTGCGTGGTAAACGGTCCTGGCGAGGCTCGTGAGGCAGACCTAGGTGTGGCATCCGGCAATGGAAAGGGGCAGATTTTTGTGAAAGGTGAGGTCGTAAAGACGGTCCCTGAATCGGAGATTGTTGCCACCTTGATTGAAGAGGCAAACCGAATTGCAGCAGAAATGGACCCTGCCCTTATTGGCACGGCTCAGGTAATGGTGGCTGACAAGTAGCTAACATTGAGCCCATGCCTATTCGTTTGAGCTCACTTTTTCTGCGCACCTTGCGCGAGGACCCTTCCGACGCTGAGGTAAACAGCCACCGCCTGTTGGTCCGCGCTGGTTATATCCGTCGCAATGCCCCTGGTGTATTCACCTGGTTGCCGCTCGGGCTTCTAGTAAAGGCCCGCATCGAGCAGATCATTCGCGAAGAAATGACCAATGCCGGTGCCCAAGAAGTTTTCTTCCCAGCACTTTTGCCAAGAGAGCCTTTTGAGATCACTGGCCGCTGGAACGAATACGGCGACAACCTATTTAGGCTTCAAGACCGTAAGAAGGCCGACTACTTGCTAGCTCCAACCCACGAAGAAGTATTTACTTTGCTGGTGAAAGACCTCTACTCGTCCTACAAGGACCTTCCGCTATCGATTTACCAGATCCAAAACAAGTACCGAGATGAGGCAAGGCCAAGAGCGGGCCTTTTGCGCGGTCGTGAATTTGTCATGAAGGACGCCTACTCATTTGATGTCACCGACGAGGGTTTGGCCATCAGCTACCAGGCGCAGCGCGATGCCTACGAGCGTATTTTCCAGCGCCTTGGCGTTGAGTATGCGGTCGTAAAGGCAGATGCCGGTGCGATGGGTGGGTCTAAGTCAGAAGAATTCCTAAACCCATCTCCAATTGGTGAGGACACTTTCGTGCGCTCTCAAGGAGGCTTCGCAGCCAATGTTGAGGCAGTGAAGTTCGCAGTTGCTGAGGATATTGATGGCTCCAAGAACCCAAGCGCTATCGTGCACGATTCTCCAAACACTCCAACCATCGCAACCTTGGTGGACTTCTCAAATGTCAGTTTCCCGAAGGGCGATGGCAAATGGAGTGCTTCGGACACCCTGAAGAATGTTGTGTTAGCGCTTGTTTCTCCAGATGGTAAGCGTGAGCTGGTAATCGTTGGTGTTCCTGGCGATCGCGATGTTGATCAGAAGCGCGCCGAGGCATTCTTTGGCCCTAACGAGGTTGAAGCTGCAGGCGAAGAAGACTTCGCAAAGCACCCGCTTTTGGTAAAGGGCTATATCGGGCCTGTAAAGGACGGCGTTCAGCAATTGGGCAAGGAAGCGGCAACTGGAATTAGGTATTTGCTTGACCCACGAGTTGCCAAGGGCAGCCAGTGGATCACAGGCGCAAATGTTGATCAAAAGCACGTCTACCACCTCACCTACGGCCGCGATTTCACATCCGACGGCGTTGCAGACATCGCGGAAATCCGAGCTGGCGACCCAGCTCCAGATGGTTCTGGACCGCTTGAGCTTGCACGCGGAATCGAGATTGGCCACGTATTCCAGCTTGGTCGCAAATACGCCGAGGCCCTTGGACTTCAGGTGCTGGATGAGAACGGCAAGCTTGTCACGGTGACCATGGGGTCCTACGGAATCGGTGTTACCCGCTTGGTTGCAGTGATTGCCGAAGCATCTCACGATGACAATGGGTTGATCTGGCCTGAGAGCGTAGCTCCAGCAGATCTCCACATCATCGCCGCCGGCAAGGACGAACTTCCTCTCGAAGCCGCCGAGCAGCTTGCGAAGGAAGCCGAGAAGTTCAATCTTTCGGTAATTTTGGATGACCGCGCCAAGGTAAGCCCGGGCGTAAAGTTTGCCGATGCTGAGCTGATTGGTGTTCCCTGGATCATCATTTGCGGTCGCGGAGTATCCGAAGGCGAAGTTGAATTGTGGAACCGCCGAAGCGGCGAGCGGGTTCAGGTCAAGCTAGACTCTGCTATAGCTGAGCTTTTGGCTAAGCGCGCATAAGAAAATACGTTAGGAGCGGCCTCATGGATATCGATATTTCGGTGCTGCGACTTTTGGAGCGCGAAAAAGACATTCCTTTTGATGACCTGGTCAACATCATTGAGTCCGCTATTTTGGCAGCCTTTTCCAAGACCGGCCAAGACCAGCCCAAAGGCCCACGCGCAGAATTAGACCGCAAGACCGGTCACGTCACCATCTATGCACCCGAGCTAAACGAAGAGGGTGAGCAGGTTGGCGAGAAAGATGTAACTCCAGAAGGCTTTGGTCGCGTCGCAGCCTATGCAGCCAAGCAGGTCATTGCCCAGCGCATGCGCGAGATTTCAGATGAGGGTTTGCTCGGTGAGTTCAAGGGCAAAGAAGGCGACATCGTCGCCGGTGTAATCCAGCAGGGTTCTCGTTCGAACATGGTCTACGTAAACCTAGGCTCCATCGAAGCGCTAATGCCTCCCGAGGAGCAGGTACCGGGCGAGGATTACTCCCACGGCAGCCGCATCCGCGTTTACGTCACCAACGTTCAGCGCGGCCCTCGCGGCCCGCAGATCACTGTTTCCCGCACTCACCCGAACCTAGTTCGCAAGCTCTTCGCACTTGAGGTACCAGAGGTGGCATCCGGTCAGGTGGAGATTGCATCGGTTGCCCGCGAAGCCGGTCACCGCACCAAGATCGCAGTGATCGCCAAGGAGCCGGGTATCAACGCCAAGGGTGCTTGCATTGGTGAATTGGGCCAGCGCGTCCGTGCGGTATCTGCAGAGCTCAACGACGAAAAGATAGACGTAGTTGACTTCAGCGAAGATCTACCTAGGTTTGTGGCTCAAGCGCTTTCGCCTGCCAGAGTCTCAGATGCCTTTGTGATTGATGCCGCAACGAAGTCGGTAAGAGTTTTGGTTCCTGATTTCCAGCTTTCACTTGCGATCGGTAAAGAGGGTCAAAACGCTCGTTTGGCGGCAAAGCTCACCGGTGCCAAGATTGACATTCAGCCCGACAGCATTCTCGAGGGCTAGCCCAATTAGGGCTAAGGGCCTAGAATGAAGCCTGTAAGAACCTGCGTTGGCTGTCGCCAGCGCGACTCGAAAGAAAATCTGGTTCGAGCAGTAGCAGAAAACGGTGTTGTGAGAGTAGATCTCGCAGCCCGGCTTCCAGGCCGAGGGGTTTGGTTTCACAGCCACTGTTCACAATTAGTTTTGGATCGAAAAGGGTTCAGAAAAGCCTTGGGCGAAGCAAGTACCGCTGAGTTTGAGGCCTGGCATAGACAGGCAAGAGAAGATGCTGGAAACAAAATGAGTTCCTCGAAATGAGATTCGCTCACAACTAAAGCCTGCCCTGTTCGGCAGGCCCGAACAGGAGAAACTAAGTGGCGCTTCCACGCGTATA